>JAJZXF010000090.1 GCA_021802485.1 Actinomycetes bacterium
CTACTGGCTAGCAGCAGCAGACGGAGGCATATTCTCATTCGGCACAGCCGCTTTCTACGGTTCCATGGGCACAAAGCACCTCAACGCTGCGATAGTTGGCATCGCATCCAGGTAGCTGCGGCGCAACTGCATCGCAGCGACATTGGCTATCGGGGCCTTCGTCTCGATCAGGCCATATCTACTCATCCGTCCCTTGCATCTCCCCGATGGCGAATACGAATCGCGATTTCTGGGGCCCGCACGCCGCGTGCCGCCGAGCTAACCACTGCGCATGCTTATCAGCGACGCGAGGGACCGGGCCTCGACCAGAATGGCCTAGTCGAGCGACTCGTAGTCTCTAGTCTCTTCACATACCCGATCATCGGTTACCAAACTCGTTGGGCGTGATATCGTGAAGAAAGCGATGCCAGGTAATCCCAACCGAACGGTAGCCATATCCGAAACGGCTCGAAGGTTCCGGCTGGCAACCTGGAACGTAAACTCACTCGGCGCCCGTATCGAGCGCGTTGAGGAGTGGCTCGAATACGCTCGGCCTGACGTCCTGTGCCTTCAGGAGACAAAGATGTCCGATGAGTCTTTTCCCGCGCTGGAGTTCGCGGGCCTCGGCTACGAGGCAGTGCACCATGGAAATGGCCAATGGAACGGTGTCGCTATCTTGAGCCGGGTAGGCCTCGGTGGCGTCCGAAAGGCATTCACCGGGGAGAATCCCGACACGGTGGCTGAATGCAGGATCATTGCAGCCACCTGCCAGGGAATGAGAATTTTCAGCGTCTACGTGCCGAACGGGCGGAGTGTTGGAAGCGAGCATTACCAGGCCAAGCTCGCTTGGATGTCGCGACTTCGTGACGAGATCTCCGGCGCCTTCAAACCCGACGGCCTGGTAGCCGTCTGTGGCGACTTCAACATAGCGCCGGACGACCGCGATGTTTGGGATCCGCTCCACTTCGAAGGCTCAACCCACGTCACAGCAAGTGAGAGGGCAGCACTTAATGAGTTGCTGGACTGGGGCCTCGTTGACGTATTCCGCTCTCATCACAGTAACGGCGACTTGTTCACCTGGTGGGACTACCGCGGCGGAGGCTTCCATCGCCACCACGGCATGCGCATCGACTTGGTTCTCGCCACACAGGAACTGGCACGCAGTTCGACTTTCGCTCTCGTCGACCGCAATGCCCGTAAGGGCCCACGACCATCCGACCACGCTCCGGTCTTGGTCGACTTCGAACTCACCTGAGCAACACGCAGTCCGCACGAGGGGGCCTGCAGTTAGAAGTGCAAATCCACCACAGGGATAGCTGCGAGCCGCTCTCGCTCTTTCGCTATGAGTTCGCTCAATCCCCTTTGCGGCGCGTTCACGTTGCCCTTACTTGGCGCTCGAGCCATTGTTGCCAGATACGGCGACGGCGACCTCTTCACCCTCCGGCCACCGACTGTACGCACCTTCGACCATGAGCAGTGCAGCTGCAACTCGGCCCGCGTCATCGCCACATGCAAGAGCCTGCGTTCCTCCGCTCTAGCGGCTGCGGTCGTCGCGTGGCCTATTGGTACCAGTCCATCTTCCAGGCCAACAAGAAAGACGGCTTTCCACTCCAAGCCTTTTGCACGGTGAAATGTAAGCAGCTCCACCCCAGCCGTGCTCCCATCAACTGACGCCGATCGATCTGCGGCAGTGGCCAGCCAGCCGGCAAGGCCATCTGAGGTCGGAGACGGATCCTGCTGCTGATACTCCAGCGCGCATGACAAGAGCGCTCTTGCGGTATCGGGCTGCATGGGTCCTCGACGCAAACTGCTCTGGCCCCGATCCGAAAGAGCGCTTAGATGAGTCACGAGTACATCGAACGGGGTTCCGCCGGTTGCTCTCCCAACTTGGCCGGAACGCCGGAGCGCACGCTCGAGTCCGGCCAATGCTTCCGCCAGCGCTGGTGGCCCGACGACGCCGGAGGTTCTGATCGGGACGCGGGAGTCCACAAGAGCTTGCCTCACGTTGGCGAGCAAGGCATTGGTCCTTGCCAAGACGGCCAGGCGCTGCCATGCAATGCCGTCTTGGTGAGCCCCGCGCAGTGCCTGGGCGACTCCGAGGGCCTCCTCGGCCTCTGAGTCGTACGCCGTGATTACCGGTTCGGGACCGTCGGGCCTCATAGAAACAACAGGAGGCCGACCTTTGCGCAACTGACGCTCAGCCTGTTCGGCATCTGGAAAGGAACCGGCAGTCCCACGCGGCCGAGTAGAATCGGCAGTGCGTAGCGGTGTTTCTCTGGCGTGCTTGACTACCTCGTTGCCACCGCCCAAGTGAGCGATATCCCCGCCGGAATCGGTATCGACTCCCTGCGGACCCCCGGCTCCGTCATCTCCACTGTCATGATCTGCTAACAGCACCTTTGCTGAGGCTCCAACCACCTGCGGCGAGGAACGGTAGTTCTTCCTCAAGAAGACCTCCACTGCCCCGGGAAAGTGGTCGGTGAACCTGTTCATCAGCTCGGGATCGGAGCCGTTCCATGCATAGATAGCCTGGTCGGGATCTCCAACCACGAATAAGTCTCTGCGCCCCCCTAGCCACGCCGACAACAACCTGAACTGTGCCGGGTTCACATCCTGGAATTCATCTACGAAGAAGTGCCTGTATCGCCACCTGCGCGCGGCCGCGAATCCAGCATCCTGCTCCATCACGCTCGCGCACCGCTCGACCAGGTCATCCATGTCCAGAACGCCACGACGACGCTTCTCTGCCTCGTAGCGTTCGAATGCCGCCGCAACGTCAGCCAAGCGCACTGGCGGATGTCGGCCAGCAGCAACGGCCCTTTGAACGTACATTTCGGGCGCCACGACACGCGCCTTTGCCCACTCGATCTCCCGCGCTATCTCCTGCTCTAGACGACGAACGACACGATGGTCGATCTCTCTTGTCAAGGCAAGCTGTGTGTCGCCAGCGCGATCCACTTCGACCAAGCCCCGAGGCCCTGAATCAATGTTTCCTTCGAGCACTTCCCCGTCTGCTTCCAACGCGGCATCCGGTGCATACTGAGCACCCCGCACTGCACCCCGCGTGGCCGAAACAAGATCAATCTCCAGCTCCCGCACCACTTCGCGCAGAATCCTGGACTTGCTTGCCAGCACGTTCAAAGGTCTGATCCACCGGTCTGCCCAGAAGCGTCGGAGTTCCGCGAATGCGATCGAGTGAAACGTACCGGCCGTGACATCCCCCGGTACGCCAAGGGATGCAAGCCTCACGCGCAGCTCAGAAGCCGCCTTTCGGGTAAAAGTAAGAACGAGGGTGTGCTGTGGATCAGCCTTTCCTTCACTGACGCGCCTCGCTACACGGAGGGTGAGAACGCGAGTCTTGCCTGACCCAGCAGGCGCGACGACGCACAGCGGCTCGGCGTCATCGGCAACGGCCGCAGCCTGCTCCTTGTCAAGGCCCGCAAGGTCAAGATTGCCCATTCGCGATTACACTATATGAGAGGTGTGACTCTCATCGATCGAACCTGCGGTTTCAATCTTCTCGGCGATCTTCGAAAAGACCACGGAGCAGAGAGCGTTCCGGCGTTCCTGGTCGAACTTTCGAGCCGGTATGTCATCGGCCGTG
Organism: Actinomycetes bacterium; assembly: GCA_021802485.1. Taxonomy (GTDB): domain Bacteria; phylum Actinomycetota; class Acidimicrobiia; order Acidimicrobiales; family JAJZXF01; genus JAJZXF01. Next base: position 3,584 of record JAJZXF010000090.1, read on the forward strand.
GACTGGAAGAAAGCTCGAACGTTGCGGAGATTGCTCAGTTCGGGCCTTGACCCTAACGCCTATACATCTCGGCCCTGAGGGACCGAGCTTCCCTGCGCATTCCGGTAAGGGGAGGTATCCATCTGAGTGCTGTAGGCTGTCTGCGTGGTTCCGATCACCCCAACGACGACCCCGCTCGCTGCAGGCCGGGACTACCCCTACAACGAGTAGGAGATGCGAGCGTGGTCCCCGACGACGAGGCATGGCGGAACTACCTCGAGTCGCTGCGCTCGCCCAACGGGTTCGTCTGCGTGCGCTGCAGCGACGGCGTCCGAACGTGGCGAATGCCCGGCGGCTCGTGGTGGTGCGAGGGTTGCTCCACCCGTCACTCGGTGACGGCAGGGACGCTCTTCCGCCGGACGCGCACGCGTTTACCGTGTGGTTTGCCGCCGCGTGGTAAATGACGACGACCAAATCGGGCGTGTCGGCCAAGACCCTCCAGTGCCTTCTCGGTTTCGGCTCCTACCAGACGGCCGGGGCGGAGCCGGGCATGCGCGGCCGGTAACGCGCTGGTCGCAATGGCCGTGGAATCCTTCCCTCCCAGGGGTTTCGGGCGCTGCGGTCTTCAGGCGATCCCCAACGCCGATGCGGAGACACTGGAGCGGTTCCTCGACGACCATGTCGAGCCGGCCTCGGTCCCCATTGCCGACTGCCACAGCTCGTACCCAGCGGCAGCCAAGCGCACCTACGCTCACAGGCGCTTCGTCATCCTCGGGGCCCCTAGCCGTGGCTGACGAACGGTGGTACGCTAAGTCGGCATTTCCTGCAGAGGGTGCCCCAACGGCGATTGGCCACGCGCGAATCTCGGCGTCCCAACGGAATGGTACTCCTCGGAAAGGGAGATCATGGAATTAGGACTCGCCCACCTGCTCGACAGCCGATCGGCCGCCCACGTCGAGGAGAGCCGTGCCCTTAATGCCGCAGTGCAAGCGGCGGGCGATCAGCCTCACGCTGACCTGTCCACTCCCGAGGGCCTGCGTCGGGCGCGCAGTCAGCTGAGCACCAGGCCTCCCAGCCCACGTGCCGTCGAGCGCATCGCCCGCTTTGATGAGCGCGAAGTCCCGGTGAGGATCATCACGCCGGAGCAGGGCCAAGCCCGGGCCGCTTACCTCCAGATCCATGGAGGAGGGTTCTACATGGACTCGGCCGCTCGAAGTGACACCCGCAACGCCGTCTTGGCCGATGCCGTGGGGATTGCGGTGGTTAGCGTCGACTACCGCCTCGCCCCCGAACATCCCTGGCCGGCAGCTCCTAATGACTGCGAGACGGCTGCCCTCTGGCTCGTCGAACAAGCCGAAGGGTCGTTCGGGACGTCTCACTTGCTGATTGGCGGGGCGTCAGCGGGAGCCAACCTGGCCGCGGCGACGCTCCTTCGCCTGCGGGACCAAGGCAAGGTCCAGCAATTCGCCGGTGCCGTCCTCCAGTTCGGTGCCTTCGACCTCAGTGGCCAATCGCCGAGCGGACGGATATACACCGACGAGTGGTTCATCCAGGCCTACGCCGGCCACGTGGCTGATCGCACCAACCCGGACATCTCCCCGTTATACGGCGACCTCCGAGGCCTCCCGCCAGTCCTGCTGGTGGTGGGCGCCCTGGACATCCTGCTCGAAGACAGCCTCGCTATGGCAGGGCGTCTCTCAGCCTCTGGCAACGAAGTCGACCTGCGCGTGTACCCGGAGTCCCCCCACGCATTCACCTCCTTCCAGACCGGGATGGCAACCGCAGCCATCAACGGAATCGAGGAATGGCTCGCCGGCCGCATAGTCGAGCGGTAACTGCCCGACTCGCTCCTATCAGCGCTCAGCCTGCGCCACCGAACGTTCGATCTTTCGCACTGGCTCGATACGGGTGTGGAGTACGGAGTCGGCCGAGCTCCCCGCGAGCTTTCCTTTGGAAGGGTGCGGGCGAGCAGAATGGTGGCCGAAAAGCGCACGTGACGGTCGCGATAGCGGGCCGTGTTCGATGCGCGGTATGGGATAGTGCAGGCTGCCGATTCGCTCAGAAGATGAGCGGTAAGAGCATCTTGGTGGAGCGCTTGTACCCAGGGTAAGTGTCTGGGAATTGCTCGGCGAGGAAACGCTCCTCGACGATTGCGCTGTAGAGGAAGTAAGCCCCGCCAAGGCCAACGGCGATCAGCCACAGCCAGCTCAGCGCCACCGCGGTACCGAGGCCGGCAACCAGGATGCCCGAGTAGATCGGGTGACGGATCATGTGGTAAGGGCCGCTGGTCACCAGTTCTGGCTCGTCCTTCTGGGTCATCGGCGTTCCCCAGTTGCGCCCGATGTGTACGCGGGCCCAGATGGCTAATCCCAACCCGAGCGCGAACAGAGCAAGCCCGAGGGACGCGCGCCACGGGTCCGTGTTGAGGCCGTGGCCCCGAAAGACTCCGAAGCGAACCAAGATCACGACAATGACAACGATCAGGGCCCTGATCCGCAGTTCTCGTGACCAGGGGACCCGGCCCCTCTTCATGGAGAACGCTGCCACGAGCCAGTACAACCAGAAGGCTCCCCACCCGACGGCAAAGACAATCTCAACGGTACGCACCGGAGCCATAGTGCCATAGTGCCACAGCGCCTCGTGGCAAGCGCTGAGGAGCTCGGGATAGCCAAGGCGATCAACCCGATCGCCGCCGCGCCCGCCAACACGAGCCTGTCCCCCACTCTTCATTTTCGCGCGCAATTGGCAGTTCACCAGGGGACTTGTGGGCTGCACCGGCTCTGGAGTCGCTACGTCGGCTATGTCCACCACACAGGATGTGCCCGTTCACCAGGTCGTTTCCGCGTGACCCCAATAGAATCGGCGAGTTCGCCTTCCGGTTCAACCGGCGCGACTCGCGCAACCCGGGGTCTCCTCTTACAGTGACTCCTCGAGCTGGCGTTCGCCGTCGCGCCGGTGACCTACCGCGACCTGGTCGTCAAACCCAGATCCGCCACGGGGCCAAGCAGCGTGCTGCCCTCGTGCCTCCACCGGCGAATAAGCGCGTCACCCCGGACAGCCTCGCTCTGCGGGTCCAGGCCCGGCCGCGGCTAACCAGACGCTGTGACCACTACGGCAGCGAGATGGATACCCCTATTCCGGTAACCTTGCAATCCATGAGCACGGTTACAGAAGCAAACCCGGGGCGATTGCGAGCGAGAAAACGATGACCCGAACGCGAGAGGCCTCGCTTGATCCGGTCAGTCACCAAGGGGCCCTACGTGTCGCATACCTCGGCCCACCTGGGACCTTCACCGAACAAGCTCTCGTTGAACACCTCGGCCTAGTGGAGAGTCCTGCTTCGGAGATCTCACCGTTCGGCTCTGTCGAGGAGGTCGTCGAAGTCACGGCCGCGGGCAGCTTCGACATCGGCTTCGTGCCCATCGAGAACTCCATCGAAGGAACTGTGAATGCAACACTCGACAGCCTTGTCTTCGACTGTGACCTTCTAATACAGCGCGAGGTAATCATGGATGTGCACCTTGATCTCATGGCTGTCCCAGGCACAGACCTGACGGATATCGAACGAGTTCTCTCCTTCCCACACGCGAGTGCTCAGTGCCGCAACTTCCTCAGCCGCCGCTTGACGCAAGCCGAGGTACTTGCAACCAACTCAACTGCAGAAGCAGCCCGCGTGGTGGGAACGAACCGCCTAGCCAGGACTGCAGCACTTGCCCCTACGTTATCGGCAAGCCTGTACGGCCTTGAGGTGATCGCCTCATCTGTTGAAGATCATCCGGACAATCAAACCCGGTTCTTCGCACTCGCTCGAGCTGGGATCCCACCCGTGACCGGCCACGACAAGACAAGCATCGTGTGCTTTCAGAGTTCGGACAAACCCGGGAGTCTGCACTCGATCCTGGGTCAGTTCGCGGCACGCGGCATCAATCTCACGAAGCTCGAGTCCCGACCCACCAAACGCTCCCTCGGCGCGTACTGCTTCATCGTGGACATGGAAGGCCACCTCGCTGACGAGGTTGTCGCCGACTGCCTGCGCGACCTACATGCAATGCTCGCAAGGGTTAAGTTCCTCGGCTCCTACCCAGCAGCGGGCGAGAAGAGCACAATCAGGCGGCGTGAGGCTGTCCAAGCATGGCAGGCGGCTGATGAATGGGTCGCGACGCTGCGCGGGCAAATCCGTAATGGTGTGGACATTCGCAGAAGACCTTGAGGGCCGCACTGATGGGAGACCTGGCCTCCGACTAGGGCTTTTTGACAAATAGCCGGGGGCTGAGCACCCATGTTGCCGTGGGGAGAAGGCGCGGAGACAGCCCTCGAATTGGGTGTATTACCAGACACGACACCTAAATACATAGCTCTACACTGAAAGCTTGCCCCAACACCGCATCGTTCGTTGCACGCAACTGGGCTGATCGGCTCGCTAGAACTACTGGCCATTGGCCCTTGTTCTCTATCCGCTGAGCGCCTAACAGGACAAGCATTCCCGCTTCGCAAGGAAGGGGGTCGCGGCCGCATTCAACTCAATACTTGAACCAAATACGGCCGCAGGCGAGATTTCCTCATGGAAGCACTGTCACGAGCGTGCCAAGGTGCACGAGGGGCCAGACCTTGGCTGCCACGGAGATCGGCAACTCGACGCATCCGAGGCTTTGTGGAAACCCATATGATGCACGATAGAAGCCATGAACCGCGTCGGATCCGTTGAAGTAATTTATCCAGTGCACCGGATCTGCATACGTGCTTCCGTTGGGGTTCGTCCCACGCATGATCTGGAAGCTCAGTCGCAGGTAGATTGGGTACGTGCCGAGGGCCGTAGGATCTTGAGGAATACCGGTGTTGGCACGGCTCGTAAGCACCACCTGCCCGTTCTGATAAAGCCAGAGTTGCTGGGGAAGCTGCTCTGAGACCTCGATCCACGTGTACGGATAGGGGTCGGCCTTGTGGCTAAGTACTGCATGAATCAGCGTTGGCCACAAAAGCGGGTTTGCAAGTCCCGACGTGTCGAGTCCCTCCACCTTTTCGAAGGTTATCGTCGCTCCCGCGGTAATGGAATTGTAAGTACCTGCCTGCCACAGCGAGGTGAACGCACCAGGCATCCCCCAGCGCCACGAGAAGTTCCCTGGGGGTTGCGCTGTCACCAGGTTGGCCTGTCCAGTAAGAGTCGATGGGTTACCAGCAGGCGAAGCCGGTGACCACTGGAGTGGTAGGTAGCCAAGCAAGGCAAGGAGCTGCTGAAGGCGAAGCACCGTCCCCGAGGCGCTCGTCAAAGTGACGCTCGAAGTTGCCGACCCCGACTGCGATGTCAAGACCACCGGTGCGGGAAGCGTCATCCTAACCTGCTCACCTGGCCAGAATGCAGGCCCGTTTGGGTGGAACACGAGCTCATACGGGTTAGGCACTGACCATGCACCTGTCGGGACCAGCGCTCCGTTCAGAACCGGAGCAAGCGTCGGGCGTTGAGCACCAAAGACCGTCGCCACCGGTCGTGACAGGATCAGATCGATGGGACCGTTCAAGGCTACGTCGGGGGTTCCCGCACCTTGAGCGAAAAATCCAAGCGTAGATGTGCCGCTCGATCCGAAGTAGCTCAAGGGCGCCAGTGGAGGAAAGGACTCCCATGTCTCAGGGACGCCAGCAACCTGGATCTGGCCGGCCTGACCTGCCGCGACTGAAGGAGCGACAACCACCGACCTCGCCGCTCGATTCAGGTTCTTCACGGGATCGACCGCGCCGCTCACCATCTCAATACGAACCACTGGACGGCTGAAACGCGCCACAACGGCACTACCTGGACGGGCAACCACGACAGAGCCAACGAGGTGGGCAGCCGGTGCCACTACGTGCATGCGAACTGTAGAGCTGCTTCCCGACAGCCATGATATCCAGCCCGGCTCTTGGAGAACTGCGCTCACGACGAGGTGCGAGCCAGCCGCTACTGCTGTGCTCGGGACGATTCGGCCATTGTGAACTTTCGCGGGCACCGGACGCCCCTGGTCGCTGACCCGCACCGAAGAGAGGTGCCCTCCAAGCCCGCGGATCTCCGCGCGCGCCAAGGCGCCGGGGGCGGACTTCAAGGAAATGCCGGGGCGCGCTTCAAACCATGCCACAGCGGCTGCTCCAGCAAAGAGAACCAAGAGCAACAACCCGCCGAGCCACTTACCGCGATTGCGCAGTCCACCCTGGCCTTCCCCACGCGCTCTCCGACGCGAAGAGCTATGAGCAGCTCCAGAAGCCCTGGCCTGCCCTCTTTTAGACATACGAGCCTGCTGAACTACATCCACTGCCATAGCAGCCATTATTCCGGATCCATCCCCTCATGTGTGTGCGCGGGTGCAACTTCGCGTTCGCCGAGTTCGCTGATATTTCTAACTATAGCCGCCGCCTACAATTTATTCGTGGCAGGCATCGCACCTCGGACCGGATATCCGTCTGCTGCTTGCGACCCGATCACCGCATCCAACGGCATGTCGCTGTGATCCGGGTGAGCGAGAGAACACCAACAGGGGCCTTGTGAGGAGGGAGATGACCAGCCAAAGCGATCGCAACGGGGACGAATTGATTTAGCGCCTTGAAGCGCCCCGATACCAAACTTTTCCCTCACCCGGGCTAAAAAAACACCTCGCAGTGCAGCTGGTCCAGTTCGCTGACAAAGTATGGCTCCCATCGTCAGGTGTCGGCCGCCACGCTAAATGAGCACGGGGAGACATTCAACGTGAGCACGGCCGGCACCAACGCCATGGCCACATTGTGCGTCGCCTCTCGTTCCTGTCAAGGCCGAACGTCCAGCATGTGAGGGTCGTCTGCGGCCTTGACAGTTTCCTCGTTGGCGACGATGTGGGCGTCCATGCGATGGATTCCATC
>JAJZXF010000091.1 GCA_021802485.1 Actinomycetes bacterium
CTACCGCTTACACCCTGAGCGGTTTCGCCGAGGAACACCAGTGGCCGCACGGCCGGAGCCAGCATGGATCAACAAACCTGCACATGTCGAACCGGAGGAGGCCGTCACTCAGTAATTAAATCGAAAAAACTGTTCAATCAAGGTTGACATGCTCCGGTAGATGACCTGGTAAAGGCTCTTGGTGTTGACGGGATATCGAAGTCCGAGGTGTCCCGCATCGCTACTGAGCTCGATGAGTTGGTCGCAGAGTTCCGCAACCGCCCACTCGATAGGGGTCCGTACCGCTACATGTGGATCGATGCACTCACCCAAAAGGTTCGTGAATCTCATCGGGTGGTGAATGTCTCGCTGGTGATAGCGACCGTTGTGAACTCTGAAGGACGGCGTGAGGTCGCGGGGCTGGACATCGTTACCACGGAGGACACAGAGGCATGGACGGAGTTCCTACGCTCTTTGGTAGCGAGGGGGCTATCAGGTGTCGAGCTCGTCATCTCCGACGCCCACGGGGGCATCAAGGCGGCAATCGCAACAGTGATGTCTGGTGCGTCCTGGCAACGCTGTAGGACCCACTTCATGGCAAACCTTGGATCGAGGGTCCCGAAGGCGAACTGGCCGACGATCTCATCCCTAGTGCGCTCGATCTTCGAGCAATCCGACAGGAAAGCGACCTCAGCCCAGTTTGTCACAGTGGTCGACAAGTTGACCCAAGCTGGGTTCGATGACGCGGCTCTCTACGTGCTGGACGCAGCAGAGGACATCTTGGCCTTTACCGCCTTCCCGGTCGAGCACTGGTCAAAGATCCGAACGAACAACCCTGAGGAGCGGCTCAACAAAGAGATCCGCAGGCGTACTGACGTAGTCGGTATCTTCCCAAACCGTGAGGCGGTCATCCGTCTCGTTGGTGCACTCCTTGCTGAGCAGACTGACGAGTGGAGTGTCGCACGGCAGCGATATATGAGCACCGAGTCACTCAGCGCTGCTTCATCCAGCGAGCCATTGCAGCTACACCCCCGAGGTGCAATGGAGGATGCCGCTGGATGAACTCACTATGGCGGTAAAACAACCCTCACAAGGAACTGCGCACACTCGCCGATTGTAAGCGCGCGCCCTACAACTGCTCATAATGACACCGGAGGTACTTGGTATAGCGTCCAATCCATGACATACTCAACACAGGAGCTGATTGACCAGATGTCATCAGCTCAGGTTGATACGGAGGCTCGCCGTGCGACACCTTGTACACCACTGGTTGGGACTTGACCGTGGTGAACCTGCCCACGCGAGCCGATCGTCGTGTCCAGCGGCGAGCCCTGATGGCGACCAACAAGTGACGCCGCGTCACTTGCCTTAGTCGCTCCGCTTGCGAAGCACCTGGTCACAGGTGATCATCATGTTACGGTCAGGTCGTCCGCCGAGTATTGGGCCAATGCGCCCCGGTGTCATTTCCCGTAGCGAGCTTGGGCTGTCTGCTTCGACACGCCAAGCATGGCGGCAATAGCCGACCATGAGTAGCCGTCAGCTCGGGCCGCGTGCACCGATTTGGCCAGTTCAGCTTCGTCGTTCGCAGAACGCCGGAAGGCATCCGCTATCCGGCGCAGCGGCTCGGCATCACGCCACTGTGGTTCGTCGTGTTGGTTGGCAAGACGGTCAGCAATCTCGGCCGCTGCTCGCTCTTTCTCCGTAATGGTTCTAGCCAAGGTCACTCCTTCGGTGATTGGAATCGTTGGGTACGAGCATTCATGGCGTGAATGATCAAGGGGCCGTCGCCGGTGCCGAGTATCCCGATCTCAATCAGGTTGACGGACCGGTCGGGTCCGAGGAACAAGGTGACGTCGTCGTTGTGGGGGTCATCCGCGGTGGCGATGACGTTGCGGAGGGCGTGGTAGATGTCGTCCTGGGTTATGCCATGGTTGTGGGCACTGGCCGCTATCGGTGCCTCCCACAACTCCATTCCGTCAGTATACCCTGACGGCGACTATAGCTCCACGAGTTTGTAATAACGAGCCTCTGGTTGGGCTGAATGGAGTAGCGACGGAAGGCCGCTCGCACCCGTCGTCCCGCTCACTCCGCCCGATCCGGCCAGCGGATCGCGGGCCGGCGGTGCGATGCGAAAGGGGGGAAGGGGCGCGATAGCGAGCGCTGGGCTCGTGGTTGCTGACGAGGCGTTTCAGGGGGGTTGTCCCATATGGCGTGCGGGCCAAGGAGCTCTGCCTGAACTTCCCCCCTTGGACCGGACACAATACGGAATCGTTCGGGCATACCTCGCGGATAGGAGCCCACTCGCCGCAATCCAGGTCAATCGAGAAAATAGGCTCGGATTCCGGCATCAACATCTGTAGTAGCGCCGGGATCTCCCGCGACCTGGTGGTTTCCAGTAAGTCGACAAGGTGTTCCACGGAGTTGCCTGGGTGTTCGATCTTCTCGATTTGCCGGTCGAGTTCTTCAACACTCTTGAGATGTATGATCACCTTGTCGGCTTTGGGGTTGACAACGACGACTCTTGCTTTGGGCTGAAGACACTCTCGAAGCATCCCTCGGGTAACGAGATCAGTATTGGGCAAGCTGTAGCCAACGAGGTAGAGTTCGTCAGCGTTCTTGATTGCGGCTCGCGCTCGCCGCCAGAACTCCTTGCTGAGGGGATTGGCATAGGATGCGCTCTTCGCAGCGCTTGGTGGAACGAGAAAGCGTGAGCGCCCAGGGAGTTCTCGGGTCATCCTGGCGTTCTCTTCTGCGGTCGGTGGTTCAACGCGTGTCGTCTCCCAGCGGTTGATCGTGGTACCGGTGAAGTCACCTGGCACCCACCACCAGTTGAGAGAGCCGTGAAGTTTCAGGAGACGAAAGCTCTCCTTGTGATCGGCCCTCTTAGTCTCGCCCGCCGGTGAGAGGAGTGGCATTTGATCGAGGACATCATTGTGGCGTGCCCCTTCGGGGTTCCAACCTAGTGTTGTGCATGAATCGATAGCTGCTTCAACCAACGTATCGTAATTGACGGTGATGACGGTTGCCCGCCAGACGTGGAGAATCGCGATAAACCTTTGCAGCCACGCCAGCGTTGGCGGCTGAGCAGACCAGAGAGTCTGCTGATGGCCCTCCAGCACGCTCGCAATTTCATCAGAAAGTTTGACGAACAAGGACCGGTTGTAGAGGTTCTCGGCCTCGGACAGGTCTGGCTGGTCTTCGCTGAGACGCGAGAGCCATTCCTCGAACCGTCCGCCTTCGAAGTCTCGTGGGGAGACCGCAGCGAGGTCGTCGTTCGTCAACACCTCATTGCCGAGGTCGTCTGTAAGTGGCATCCCGCTTGAGATGGCAGCGGAGAAACCAGCGCCCAAGATGAAGACGCGTTTGAGGTTGGATGGCTCGGGCACATCAGTAGCTTACGCTGCACGTCGCGAATCCGGTCACCGTAACCACACCCGTTGCTGCTCACGCATCCACGGTGGCGGAATCCGTGGAGACCAGCCAAGTCGTCACATGTGTCGGGCGGAGCCTCTTTTTCTCCGGGGGAAGGCTACGAGGGGCTTCCAAGCCTCAGCAACTCATCGAACTCGTACGGGTCTCGGGCCATCATGTTGAGCCCGGCCCTGATTTCATCGAGAGCATTGTCGTTGGCCTGCCGGTGTGAGACGCCGTGCTTTCGGGCATACGTGCCAACTCCATCGGCTGCCCGCACGAGGTTCTGGTCGGTAATGGTGGGTGCTGGAAGCAGGATTACTTCAGGCCGTATGGATACGCCCGACCTGGGTTGCAAATGCTTTTTCACTTCCGGTAGGTACGCGAGCAGTTGCCCCCACTCGCGTACCGGATCTTCGATGGGTTTCTTCCAGGTAATGATCGTGAATGAGCTGAGCCGGGAGAGGACGTACATCTCCACGAGCTGGTCGAGCTGCGACCGGTCACGGGTCACGAGTGCGTCGAAGCCAGCGCTGGCGGCAACGCAGTAGAGGAGCCAGTCCGGCGTGCTGTTCTCTGCCAGCGTCCGGTCAAAGGTGTGGAGGCTGAGCACATCGACCGTGTGGTCAATAGTCTCGACGATGAATCCGGGGGGTTCGGGAAGCCCTGGTCGAGGAGTAGGCGAAGGTTACGCGGCGATAGTGCTGGGGAGTTCGTGGCCACGGAGTCGCCGTTCTAAGAGGTATGCGTCGCTTGCGGCTTCCACGGTCAGGCCGGGGTACAGGTTGACGATCTCTGTGCTCGTCAAGCCCCGCTCTTCTCGAAGCGCGTGAATGGACGCCGTGGGGATGCGAGTGCGCTCGATGCATGGGTCACCGGCCATTACCCATGGGGATATGAAGGTGAACGAGCTTGGCGTGACCAGATGTGGTGCCCATAGCCGTGACGATTTCTCCTTGCCAGCGAGTTCTCCGACAGGTTCGAGGATGTCGAAGGTTCTGAACAGTCCCAGCAGATCATCGAACGGCAGGAGGTTTTGGCCAGTGGTCCGGCTGATCCTCTCTTCATCGGCGACGAGTGTGTTGCGATCAGCGTGAAGATATCGGATTGTATGGCCAGCAGCGAGCTCGACCTTGACAGCGCGAACTTGCTCAGCAGCTGTGTCGCGTTTCATGCCTACTTGGCGTAGCCATGCGAGCAACCGTAGGTAAACGAGGTCTCGATAGGACCACGTTTTTGGATTGTCCGTGTCGAAATCTGGCACGTAGACATCGCTCCGGCGCCATTCGTAGAGCGTGATACTAGGGATGCCCGACAGCTGCGACGTTCGGCCGTTGTCGTACCGGCCGTGGGCATAGCGTAATGCATGCAGTACGGTCTCATGGGTGGTGCCGTCGAGGTCAGCAGGCATGGCATGCTCCCTCATCGACCGCCGCTTGGCAGCCTGATCGCGCGACGAGCCAGCAGGCAGCTGCGGCACGGTCGGCCAACATCTCCATCTTCACGGTCAAATCCTACCTGGTCTGCAGCGGAAACGGGCAATTCAACTGGTCCGCGTTCGGCCGATACGGCGATACGAGGCTTTTCAGGGGTGCTGCCCCATATGGTGGTGCGACCCATAGAGCTGTGCCCACCTGAAAAGCTCAACCCTGTTCCGCATACGGCAGGTTCGTCACGCATCTCGTGTCCCCATGACGCTGCGCGCCCCGTCGCTCCGCTCGCTCCGCTCGATCCGCTCGCTCCGCTCGATCCGGCCAGCGGATCGCAGACCGGCGGTGCGCTGCGGCGGGTGGAAGGGGGGCGCAGAGAGAGCTGGGCTCGTGCTCACCCACGAGGCTTTTCAGGGGGGTTGTCCCATATGGCGGTGCGTGGTCACCATTGACCTGTGCCCACCTGAAAAGCTCAACCCCGTAGGGATACAGCGGGAATGTCTCGCATTCCGTGTGCACGACGCGCGCCCCGTCCCGTCGTCCCGTCGTCCCGTCGTCCCGGCGCTCCGTGCGATCCGGCCAGCGGATCGCTGACCGGCGGTGCGCGCTGCGGCTGGGGGGGGAAGGGCGCGATGGAGAGCGACGGGCTCGTGTTCGCCTACGAGGCGTATCAGGGGTGGCTACCCCCATATGGTGGTGCGACCCACGGAGCTGTGTTCACCTGAAAAGCCCAACGGTAAATGCCATGCATCGGGGATGTCACGCATCTCGTGCCTCCGCGGGCTCGCGTCCCGCCATCCCGCCGCTCCGGTGCGATCCGGCCAGCGATCCGGCGGACCGGCGGTGCGGTGCTATCCGTCGCTGCGTCCACCTTAAAAGCCCAACCGGGTCCCAAAATGCAAGTACTGCTGTTCACCCACCACGAGCGAGTCGCGGCCCAGGCCACCGATGCGATTTCCAGCGACAAGCTCCGGGTGCATGTCTTGATGAGCTGAGCCGATACGACCTGAGCTTCCGCTCCTCTCCCATCATTGGCGTGCGAGCGAGGATACAGCGGTCATGATTTCACAGACCTTTCCGCCTTCCCGGCCCACAGACTGCAACCGGCCAAGATCACCGCTCCCGCTGTGAAATCCGACCTGCCCTTCGCTGGAGGTACTTGTGGAACTTCGGAGCCGTGTATTCGTATTGACCTTTCTGGACCCGGAAGACGACGCCCTGATCGACGAGGCGTCCCATGAGGACGTTTACGTTGCCCTCGCTCGTGCCGACGTTGGCGTGGATGTCGGCGGTTTTGAGCGGCGGGTACGGGCACTCTGCCGTCGACATCAGAAGGTCCTGCTCCGCTGGAGTGAGAGATTCGACTCGGCCGTCATGGAAGTCGAGGTCTAGACGCCTGTAGATGTCCTGCTCGATTGAGTCGAGGAGCACGACGTCGAAGCGGTTGACATCTGCGATCTGGGCGGCCTCCCAGAGTTCCGCGCCCCACAGCTGAATGAAGAATGGATATCCCTCGACTTCGTCGATGACCCGCTCGACAAAAGCATCCGCGACCGTCACTCCGGTTCCGTCGAGCGGCCGGACCAACGCCTCGACCGCCTCGCTTCGGGCCAGACGCCCGATCTCTTCACCCCGGAACATGCGTTCGGAGTAGGTCCTGGCCTTCAGCAAGTTGGCCCGCAAGGTGGGCAGGCCGCTTAGCGTCAGGCCGATCGGGATCTCCTTCTCCTGGAGGCTGTTGATGGTGGCGATAAGTACGGAAAGCGGGTGCTCACCATCTCGCTCCCGATCGTCGCGTATGACCTGTGCTTCGTCCAGCATCAGCAGGTAGCCGCTGTAGCCGTGGTGATCGGCCGTGAGGGCGACATCGAAGAGGGCTCTCGCGATGCTGCGATCGAGGTCAGTTCCGGCCACAGGCCCGAGAGACAGTTCGATGTCCTGCCAGGACACGCGGATCAGCCCCCGGGAGGACGCGGTGACGCCCTTCATGGTCTCCCGAATGCGGGCTCTTCTCGAGACTTGGAGCTCGGCGTTGTGGCAAAGGCTCAGGATGAGTTCGGACAGGTGAACTTCGGTGTTGTGGCGTGGCTCGACCTGGATCCGGCTGGTGAGCCAGCCCTCATCATCGCTGGCGATCTCTTCCAGGCGTTTCAACAGCACGCTCTTGCCCACGCCGCGGAGTCCGGTCAGTCGGACGTTGGCGGGCAGCTCAGGCGCCCCGCGAAGCGACGCTCCGAAGCGTCGTATCTCTTGGTCGCGGCCGGCGAGGAACAGCGGGCTGACAGCGGCGCCTGGCCGGTAGGGGTTGCGAGGCCTCGGATGCTCAGACATTAGAGAACCGATGTTAGAACAGTTAGTGATAAGTGTCAACTTGTAATGTGACGCATTCCGGGTGCGACGGCATCCGGGCGTCGCCACCTTCAGCCCGGTGTTGGGCGAAGCAACGGCGGCTGAATCACGCTGGTCTCGACAGGGACGCCGACCAATCACAAAGCGGGTCCCCGCGTCCTGTATCGATCCGTCGGGCCAGGGGCTTCGAGGCCAGGTCTCCGTCGAGGATTCGGACGCATCGGCCAATGCGACGAACTCGAAGGTTGCCGTTCTTGATCTCCTTGCGCGAAGTGTCCCTGACGAGATCGCGGCTTGCGTTGCAGCCCCGGGCACGGTGAGGACTCCAAGGAGCCGGGCAACGCTCACGACCGTTGCTCCAGTAGCGCGGAGAAGCGTGAGCCGGGGGTGCACTGCTGTCCGTGGGCGGCGAGAGGTTGGCTCGTGCCTTGCTTACGAGGCTTTTCAGGGGTGGTGTCTCCATATCGCGTGCAAACCCACGGAGCTGGGCCGACCTGGAACGCCCAGCCGGGTATCGCATATTGCGGCTCTTGTCCCGCATCTCGCACCCACGCCCCCACGTCCCGTCGCTCCGATCGATCCGGCCAACGATCCGCTCGGAGTGGCGCTGACGAGGCGTTTCAGGGATGCTGCCCCATATGGTGGTGTGACCCCGGAGCTGTGCCCACCTGGAAAGCCCAGCCGGGTATCGCATACAGCAGGTCCGTCACGCATCTCGTGTGGCACCACACGCCCCCGTCCCGTCGCTCCGCTCGATCCGGCCAGCGGATCGCGGGCCGGCGGTGCGCTGCGGCGGGTGGGGGAAGGGCCGCGGCGAGTGCTGGGCTCGTGGTTGCCTGCGAGGCTTTTCAGGGTTGCTGCCCCATATGGTGGTGCAACCCAAGCGCTGTGCCAACCTGAATAGCCCAGCCGGGTATCGCATACAGCGGGTGTGATCCTGCATCTCCTGTCTCAGCGAGGCTCCGTCCCGTCGCTCCGCTCGATCCGGCCAGCGGATCGCGGGCCGGCGGTGCGGTGCGGCGGGTGGGGGAAGGGCAGTGGAGAGTGCTGGGCTCGTGTTCGCATACGAGGCGTGTCAGGGTGGCTGCCCCGATGTGGCGGTGTGACGAGGGAGCTGTGCCCACCTGAAAAGCTCAGCCGGGCATCGCATATGGCTGGTCCGTTACACACCCCGTGCAGCTCGCGCTCCGTCGCCCCGTTCGCTCCGATCGATCCGGCCAGCGGATCGCGGACCGGCGGTGCGCTGCGGAGCGCGGGGGAAAGGGGGACGCGGAGAGCGCCGGGCTCGTGCTCGCTGAGGAGGCTTTTCAGGGGTGGCCGCGAGACGGCGGAGCGTGGTGGCGAAGCGCCCAGCGGTACCGGTGAGAGATTTCGCTGAAAGGCCGAACGACTGTCGCAACGGCGATACAACGCAAGTGGGCGTCTCGGCGGTGTGGCGGTAGATGGGCCAGGGTCGCCTCCGTGCCTACCGGGAATAGCACGATCTCAGTCCGATGACTACCCTCACCGAGCTGGTCGCGGCGTCGTTTGCCGTCACTCGTGGCAGGTGACGGGATGGTTGGGCCTCCTACTGGGGACATCGGTGGGCACGTGCGGGTGACGGGGTCAATTCTTAGGCAACGGCTCTTGACCGTGCGACACTTGAGCCATGCAACCCAGCACGACAGAAGTTGAAGCACACGATGGGAAGCGCTTGAGCGTGGAGGTAAGGAGGCTTACGGGAGTTTTCACAGCAAGTCAACGCTTTGGCATGCAGATAACTGCCATGCGCCAGCTATTGAAGACTGCAAAGGCTGACGCAACTCCCCCGCCACAGATGCGGGAACTTGCGAAGCAGCTTGGCAAGGTACGGAAGGAGCGGTTGGAGGCAGTAGGCGAGACTCTTCGTAGGAAGTTAGAGGACAAATTTGAAGGCCTTGCGGTCAGTGATTCCAGCAACGCAAGGAGCGATAGCAATGCTACGGTAATGCAGCCGGTGCCACTCGAATTGTTCATGGCCTACCGGCTGGACCAGATCGGCCTATCCGGCCTTGCTGCCATCCAAAGTGAGTTGGAGGATGGCTGTGGTGGCGATCAGACGGCTATCGCCTACGTCATCCTTTATCTGGAGTGGAAGTGGTGCGAGGAACCGCTGGACGTGCTACGCCGGGCGCTTCTGCCCATCCTTGTCAGTGCTTTCGAGGAGTTTCTGGCTGCTCTTCTGCGAATCCACAATCTATGTGGGACCAACGCCACCGTCGAGAGCGCGATCAAATATGCAAACAAGGTGATCGGGGGTTCTCCTCAGAAGTGGTGCAAGGCGATTGCCGAGATCATCGATTTGAAGGTCGACATCGCTATGGACGAACGGTGGTCGCAAGCGTCCGAGGTGTTTGCCCGACGCAATGCGATCATTCACGCAGATGGTAAAGTAGACACAAAATACCTAGAACAGACGGCGGGACAACAGCGCCAGCCTTCGCTTGGATCTCCGTTAGTGTGCGACGAGACATACAATAATCGTGCTCTCGCACTACTTGAGGGACTTGCCGACTTACTGGTAGTTGGATTTTCCACTCATTTCGCTCCAAGTACTAACGAAGCCGCAGAATTCAGCATGGCACGTGTGGTTCGTGCACTTAGCCGGAGGCACTGGAGAGATGCGTTGTACATGGCTGACGCAGTGCTTGATGGTTTGCCTCTCGACCACCAGCACCATGAGTTGCGGGTCAACCGCTGGATGGCGCTCAAGGAGCTTGGTGAATGCGACCAAACGGACCTGCGCGGGGAGATCAACAGGTGGTCGCCGCCGGATAACGAGCCTCGCTACCGACTTGCCAAGGCATGCCTTCTCGACGATGACAAGGGTGCCATCGACGCCTTTGAGGAATGCCGTTCGTCAGCGACATCCGAGGCCGGCGAGCTAATGAGTTGGCCGCTGGTGGAGGTCATGTGCAAAGGCTCGGGCGAGTTCAAGAAGGCCACTCTTATCGCCAAGGCACACCCCAACCCGGGGAAGATGGGAAAAAGGCCTAAGCACAGACGTGGACACTGACAAGCCGTTGCGTCAGTCGGTGAGCGTTACCACACAGAGCAAGGTGGTAGCGGGCAACCCCCCCCGTATGGTGCTGTGTCCACCTGGAAAGTGGGGTTCCCCCCATGAACCGGACACTTTTCTACGCTGCTTGTTGGTGCTTGTAGGCCTCCTCGAACTCCTCGGGTGGCATATAGCCGAGTGAGCTGTGAAGTCGCTCATTATTGTACCAAATGA
>JAJZXF010000092.1 GCA_021802485.1 Actinomycetes bacterium
AGCGGCTTTGCACCCATCGAGCCGTAGAACTGAGCGTCACCGAACGCGAATATGCCGCCGTCTGAGGCGACCTCCCAGTAGCCGCCTCCATTTGGAGTAGCAGCGATGCCGACAATTGGCTTGTTCAGCGGCTTTGCACCCATCGAGCCGTAGAACTGAGCGTCACCGAACGCGAATATGCCGCCGTCTGAGGCGACCTCCCAGTAGCCGCCTCCATTTGGAGTAGCAGCGATGCCGACAATTGGCTTGTTCAAGTGCGCGTATGCGAGCGGCGGTGGCACCACGTTGCCAGTAAGGCGGGGGTCATGGTGAAACATCGGCCAAGACTTATTTCCGAGAGAAGTTACCTTCGGGCCGTCGAGTACGTAGTGGGCTACGACAGCAGCGTTGTTTGCGTTGTAGCCCGCGATTGTCACGCCAATATGGCCGTTCGGACCTATGGTTACCAGTGGTGAGTTTTGAACACCGATCTGACCAGCACCAAGCGTCGCGACCAGCTGGGCAGTTCTGCCGTCGAATATGAGGACTCCTCCTGGAGTCGGGACCAAGACGTCTTGATAGCCGAGACCGGTCAAGTCGGCCGTTGTCACGCTGCCAATTACTGGGCCGGCGGCTCCGGTTGACTGGGGCCAGCCGGCTAGAGGGTGGCCAGATCCGTTCAAGACCCACACAGAGCCCGCCGACGGGTTTCCGGGCGCGCCGTCAGTGCCTTCAACTACGTCCAGCTGGCCGTTACCTTGAATATCGGCGAGCGCCGGGGAGGTCGTTGTATAGCCTCCAAGGTTCGCAGACCAACGTTCATGACAGTTGGGCCCCAGCGCGAACAGTTGCGTTGAATCGGACACGCCGCGGTAGTAGCTCCCAGTCCCAAAGACGATCTCTGAACGTCCATCGCCATCGATGTCGCCTACTGCTGGAGAGGAGGTTACAACCTGGTTGGTGTTGAAGCTGCAGAGTAGCTGGCCTTGACCGTTGAGAACGCGAAGGTGACCGCCGTTCTGGTAGGTGGTTCCGTAGGCGATTCCCTTGGTCGAGTCCCCTCCCTCGATGATCTCCGTCTGGCCATTCCCGTACAGGTCCGCGAGGGCTGGGCTCGAAAAGACCGTATCGGCTGTAAAGAAGGGCCATCCCGGGTTCTGGGCCCCAGAGATCGCGTTGAACGAGTACATCTTCTGCCCGACCGCTCCAGCGGTGACGTCTGGCACGCCGCTTCCGGTCACGTCGCCGATTGCGAGCGATGCCTGCACAGCGTGGGTGGCTGCAAGTGCATCCGGTGCTGGGTGATACCAACGCTCTTGGCCGGTGTGGGCAAAAGAGTAATAACCACCAGCGTTGGGGGTGGACGAGTTGCCCGAGCCTACGAATACCTCAGGCCATCCGCTCGCGTCCACATCCGCAACCGATGGTGTCGAGTCCACCGGGGCCGCGGTATGAACAGGCCACCCAGGCACCTGGCTCCCGTTGGAAAGATGGAACGCATAGACGGAGCCATCACGTGCACCTACGAGCACAGATGGACCTTGGTTGTCAAGGGTTGCTGGTATCGGAGAAGACTGGGCTATCGGGAACCCAGCGTCGTTCAAGGTCTTGGACCACACCAGGCTAAAGCTAAGGCTAGCGCTAGCTGCTGGCTGCAGGGGTCGTCTCGCCGAAATGCCTGAAGAAGCAAGTGCGGGTATTGGCGCGAGAACTCCTACGAAGGCTATGCCACTCAGTAAAGGTATGCCGAGAAGGCCAAATGCTACGGACCTCCTCGACGAGCGACGAGTCATGCCGTGAGGGCGCTTGCTAACGCTGATCTCAGCCCGCAGGCGGGGTTTCCACCACCTGTGTTGTATCAGCGGGCGTCGTATCGACTGCATCAGCGGGCGCGGTATCAGCGGTTGGGGTGTTGACGTCAGGATTGGCGGTCGCTGAGTCGGTTGTTGCGGCATCTCGTATCCAAGCTGCCTGCGCTTCGGTCTCAGGGGTGAACTCCTCTCCCGGTTTGTAGTCGAAGGTCCCGATGTAGTTCCCGTGCTCGTCGTATGCGTGTTCACCAAAGGCGTCGCGGTACTCCTGAGCTACCTCTCCTCCTTCTGCAGCCTGCTTGATGGAGAGGCTGATCCTGCGGCGCTGGAGGTCGATCTCGACGATCTTTACCCAGAGCTCCTCGCCGGAGGTGACGACTTGCTCGGGTACGTCTACATGATGCGAGGCCATCTCCGATATATGGACTAGACCTTCAATGCCATCGCCTACCTGGACGAACGCGCCGAACGGCACGAGCTTTGTGATCCGACCGTATACCAACTCGCCTGCACGGTGCGCAGAGGCGAACTCCTGCCACGGGTCGGCCTGGGTCGCCTTGAGGGAAAGGCTAATTCTCTCCTTGCTCAGGTCGACCTCGAGGACCTCAACCTCCACCTGGTCGCCAACGGAGACAACTGACGAAGGGTGGTCCACATGCTTCCACGACAGCTCTGATACGTGGATGAGACCGTCCATGCCGCCAAGGTCGACGAACGCGCCGAAACTCACCACAGACGACACCACGCCTTTGCGCCGCTCGCCGTGCTTCAGGTTGACCAGGAACTCTCCGCGTTGCTCTCGCTGTGCCTCCTCCAGCCAAGCCCGCCTAGAGAGCACGACGTTGTTGCGGTTTCGATCGAGCTCGATGATCTTTGCTTCAACATTCTGGCCGATGAAAGGCTGAAGGTCCCGAACCCTCCTCAAGTCCACAAGCGATGCAGGGAGGAAGCCTCGTAGCCCGATGTCGACGATGAGCCCGCCCTTTACAACCTCGATCACAGGGCCTCTAACGACTCCGTTGTTCTCACGAATACGTTCAACAGTGCCCCAGGCCTTTTCGTACTGAGCGCGTTTCTTCGACAGTAAGAGCCGGCCGTCCTTGTCCTCTTTCTGGAGGACGACAGCTTCGACCTCGTCGCCTACCGCGACGACTTCTGAGGGAAGGAGGTCGTGGCGAATAGACAGCTCCCTGGCTGGTATGACACCTTCTGACTTGAAGCCGATGTCCACGAGAACCTCGTCCCGGTCGACCTTGACGATCGTCCCGTGCACGAAGTCACCGTCGTCAAACTCGACGAACGTCCGTTCGATGGCTTCTTCGAGCGACTCAGACCCCAGGTCGTCTTCTACCGCAGCGCGTGGATGGTAGACGCCATTCGTGTCGAAGACACCCATGGGTACACCGAATGGGTCTCGTACCGCCCGAGTGGCGTCGGCTAGCTTGCTGGGGGGATTGCCTGGTGCAACCGCTGTATCGAGGCTCACGACCGGGGCTCCCAAAGAGGCCGTGGTGTCGTCATCGGTGGGCTGCTTGACGCTGGCAGTAAGGCCAGCACCCTGCTCAGGCATTGCATCTTGGAGACATTGAACTAGTGACTTCCCTTTCAAAGGACCGGCCGCCATCCGGACGGCAGGACGAGCTTTGCGTGATCCAGCGAGGGATCAACTTCGAATGTTAGCATTTAATGCCGGATTAGCTGGCACCAGCTCACTGGGAGGTCTTTTCATCCTCGGGAGCGCTAGTCGCGTCAGGGTTTTGCCTCTGCCCACGTGCTGCCCCAAGCGATGTTGATCTCGAGCGGGACTTCGAGTTCGCACGCGGTGGTCATGGCGGTGCTCGTGATCTGTTCGGCCTCGAGTCGCTCGTTTTGTGGTACCTCGACGAGGATCTCATCGTGTACTTGCAGGACGATTTGTGAACGCAGGCGCTCTTGTTCTAGCTGCGCGTGCAGCTTCACGAGGGCAACCTTGAAGATGTCGGCAGCGAGCCCTTGGATCCCCGCGTTCATGGCTTGACGCTCGGCCGCCAACCGGTCGGCTCGGTGCGCGGAACGTAGCTCCGGCACAGGCCGGCGCCGTCCGAAAAGCGTGATCGTGTATCCCCGCTCGCGTGCTTCCTTGACGCTTCGTTCCATGTATTCGAGCACGCCAGGGAAGGATGCGAAGTACGCATCGAGAATCTTTTCAGCGTCGTGGTGTTCGATTCCAAGACGGCGCGCCAGCCCGTAAGCCTCCATTCCGTAAGCCAGCCCGTAAGAGACCATCTTGGCTTTGGAACGCATTGCGTGGGTGACTTCTTCTGCAGGCACTCCGAACACGCGCGATGCGACCAAGCGATGAACGTCGGTTCCTTTCGAGAACGCTTCCACTAAGCCTGGATCGCGTGAGAGGTGTGCGATGATTCTCAGCTCTATCTGGTCATAGTCCGCGACGAGGAAATAAGCCCCCTCGCTCGGCACGAAGACTTCGCGGAATTGGGCCCCAGACTCCGTGCGGATGGGGATGTTGTGTAGGTTTGGCTGGTCAGATGACAGCCTGCCCGTGCGAGTTACGGTCTGGTTGAATGTTGCATGTATTCGCCCATCAGGCCCGATCTCGTTTAGGAGACCCTCTGCGTAAGTTGATCGAAGCTTTTCAACCTCGCGGTAGCGCAGGAGCGCCTCGACGATCGGATGTTGGCCTCTCAGGCGTTCCAGGGACGCGGCGTCTGTGGAATAGCCGGTCTTGGTCTTCTTTTGGGGAGCGAGACCGAGGTCTTGGTAGAGGATGACCTGCAGTTGCTGAGGGGAGTTGATCTTGAAGTCGGAGCCCGCTAGACGGTGGATCTCGTCTTCTAGGTAGTGCCCTTCGGTTGCAAGCTTGTCAAGCAGTTCTCTGAGGCCCTGGACGTCAACGCGAATGCCAGCCAACTCCATCTGCGCAAGAATCTTCACCAGCGGGCGCTCGACGTTCTCGTAAAGAAGCCACAGGCCCTCAGCTTCCAGGCGTTTTTTGATCCGCTCCGCGACGCTGCTAAGGACGATCGCTCGACGAGCAGAGGACACAGCAGGGTCATCCGACGTGACATCGAGGGCCAGTTGCCCGCTGGGTATGCTGTTCTCGGACATCTCGATTTGGCAGTACCGCAGCGCAAGATCAGCGAGCGTGGGTTGATCTCCTGACGCATCGAGCAGGTAGGCGCCAACCGCTGTGTCAATGTCCAAGCGGTGAATCTCTACCCCAAGTTCGTCAAGGGACCTCATGATCTCCTTGCACCTGTGGGCTGTTACGCCTGGACCGCCGGGCCTGAACACCAGCCGCAGGATCTCGGCGACCTCGGCTTCGCGGAGGAGATCCCCGTTGATCCAAATCGGGTTGTTCCTGGGCGCTGGGCTATCAGCGACAGCGGTGCTTGCGATTGTCATGCCGATCGCTGCCGAGCGAGCTGGCTTCGATGCCCAAACGAAGTCCACGTAGATGGTTTCCGAGTCAAGGATTGCTGCGATCAAATCGCGAAGTTCTCCGGCGCACGAGGGCCTTGCCGGCTCTGGAGAACTCAGCTTTGTAGGTGACGTAGGACGAACCTGATCGACCTCCACACTTTGCGTGCGGGCATCCCCGAGGCGCAGGTCTATCGCAGCGTTAGTGTCTTCAACTACGGAAGCTCGAATCGTTGTTACGTTCGACCCTGCAGGGATTTGGGTCGGCCATGCATCACGGATTCGCCGGAGGACCGAGGGCATCTCGAGGAACGAAAAGAACCTTTGCACCTCCTCCTCGTCCCAATTCCCAAGCTTCATTCTCTCGATGTCGAGATCCAGGGGAACGTCCCTGACGAGAGGGATCAGGCGCGCGTTTGACCTTGCCTGGGCTTCGTGGGTTGCGAGCGAGGCCTTGAGCTTCGGCGACAGGTCCTCGAGATTCGCATATATCTCGTCAAGGCTTCCATAGGTGTTGATGAGCCGAGCCGCTGTCTTGTCGCCGACACCCGGCACGCCTGGAAGGTTGTCTGAGGGGTCTCCTCGTAGAGCCGCAAGCACGGGATACTGCGCAGGTTTCACGCCGGTGCGGCCGACGACCCCTGCTTCATCGTAGAGCGCGTAGTCGCTAACTCCTCGCAGGTTGTACATGACTCTTACGTGAGGGTCCTCGACAAGCTGAAAGGCGTCGCGGTCACCAGTGACCACTACCACGTCGTGTCCGTGATCGCGCAACCAGGTGGCCACGGTTGCGAGGACATCGTCGGCCTCGTAGCGTTCCGCGTCGAGTAAGGGGATGGAGAGTGTCTCGACAACCCTGTGTATGAGGTCAAGTTGATCGTAGAAGACCTGAGGAGCTTTCTTGCGCCCGGCTTTATATGTGTCGATGATCTCGTCTCTGAAGGTGGGACCACGCCTGTCAAAGGCGACGACTAAACCATCAGGATGCTGCTTGGCGACGATGTTCGCAAGCATCGCGGTAAAGCCGTGTACCGCGTTGGTCATCTGGCCCGAGCTTGTCATCATGTCTTCTGGAAGCGCGTGAAAAGCTCGATGCGCCAACGAGTTGCCATCCAGCGCGAAAATAGAAGCCATGTTGGCTTATGTTAGGTGGAAACCAACAGCTTCAAGGGATGAGTGATCCCTCGATGACCTCTCGGGCGACATCACTCATGCGAACGCGGCGCGCCATGGCGGTCTTTTGGATGAAGGAAAAGGCATCCGCCTCTCGCATCCCGTGGCTGTCGAGGAGCTTGCCCTTTGCGCGGTCGAGCACCCGCCGCGTCTCAAGCGCGTTCTCAAGCCCCTTCTTCTCGGCGCTGAGGGTGGCGTTCTCGGACTCCAGCGCCTTCAGTTCTGTGAAGCGTGCTAGTGAAATCTCGATGGCCGGGATCAGGTCGGAACGTTCAAAGGGTTTAACGAGATACGCGAGAACCCCAGCGTCCCTCGCCTGCTCGACTAGGTCCCGCTGGCTGAAGGCGGTCAAGATCAAGACCGCGACCTCCTGATCTCGGACGATCTCCCGGGCAGCAGCAAGTCCGTTCATGCCAGGCATCTTGATATCGAGGATCGCGAGATCAGGATGGTGCTGGCGCACAAGAGCGACTGCTTCATCGCCGCGCCCGGTGCTTCCAAGCACGTCATACCCCTCGGCTTCGAGGATTTCCTTGAGGTCTAAGCGAATGATCGCCTCGTCCTCGGCTATCACGACACGAATGGACATATGGGCTTCCTCTCAGTGGTCCTCGGTCTTATTGTGGCCCGCAGGTCGCTTCTGACGAGTCGGTCGATCTGCAACGCTATCAATCAAGCGCCGCGATGCCAATCAAGCCTAGCGATTCGCAGGTCAGCTGGCTCCGCGTCTATGGCGCGGCTCGCCCTCATGGCTTTGCTGGAGGCGCCCCGAGATGTCTGCATAGTTGCGCTCCAACTGTGATATCTCACTCATGATGGCATCCCTGCTCCTGGTCATCGCATCCGCATGACGACGTGCCTCCGCATGCTCCGCAGAAGCGAGCGGGCTCTCAGCAACCAGGGCTTTGATCCGAGCGTCATCTTCCATCTCCGAGAGGACCAACTGCTGCTCGTCGAGGACCGCCAGCTCGCTCTTTGCACGATCCAAACGGACCCCAAGCTCCCGCAGACGACGTTCTAGTAACCATTCGAACACTGTGAAGCACAGTTTAGTCCTTGGACGCTGGCCTTTCGGGCAAGAGCCGCGAGCAGCCAGAAGCTCCCGGGCTGTTTGGCAGGTTAGCGGTCCAGCTTGAACCACCTGGAACGTGAGGTAAGTTGACGAAGAGTTCTCTCGTCGATCCGTGGCCCCACTCCCGGCGCTAGGGGTACCTTGAGCATCCCGTGCTCGAGGCTGTGGGCCGGGGCGAGGTCCGTGGAGAAGTAGCGGTTACTCGCGGCGAGATCGCTCGGCATGTTGAATCCCGGCAAGGCCGCGAGGGCAAGCGCAGCTGAGCGGGCGAAGCTGGTCTCGAACATGCCGCCGCACCAGATCGAGATGCCTGCGGAGGTGCAGATGTCATGGATCCGCCTGGCCTCCAGATAGCCGCCGACCCGGTGGGGCTTGATGCAGATAGCGTCGCAGGCGTTGAGTTCTATGGCATTTTCGAGTGCGTAGGAGGTGCAAATCGACTCATCCAATCCCACAGGCGTTGCGAGCTTGCTCGCGAGAGCCGCGTGGCTTACGAGATCATCCGGGTCGAAGGGCTGTTCTAGGACGACCAAGCCCAGGCTGTCGAGGCGGGTCAGGGATTCGATGTCCGCGCGACCGTAAGACGCGTTTGCATCAGCGCTGAGTGCGAGATCAGGGAATGATTCTCGGATCTCTCGAAGTGGTTCAAGATCCCATCCGGGGGCGATCTTGACCTTGACCTTCTTGTATCCTTGATCAACGATCCGCTTCACTTGGTTCACGAGGTCCTGGGCAATCCTCGCAATACCCACGGTGGCCCCAGCGCGAATGTGGGAAGCCGTTCCTCCGAGGAAGGCTGCGAGCGAGATCCCATCGCGCGAGAGGTCGGCATCGAGGACCGCCATCTCCAGGGCTGCTTTGGCCATGTAATGACCCTTCACGTCCCCAAGGAGCTCGCAGAGGGCCTGGGGCGCCAATGTGCGGGGAGGAAGGACATGGGGGACCTCAGTGGCTACTTTGCGACGAGCGAAATCTGATGCTGTTCTCGTACCGCTAAGGCCCCCAGGCGTCCCTACCCTGGCAAGAAGGCGTGGGATGAGGTGCTGTGCTAGAACGCGTTCGGCCTCGTCCAGGTATTCACCCGTGTAGGTTGGCTCCGCGAGCGCTGCGCACTCACCGTACCCTTCGCAATCGGTGCCAATTGCCCTCACGATCAGAACTGGGCGAGCGGAGTGAAGCCCCGACCAGGTTCGAACCGGTTCCGAGAGCTCAAGTTCGACTCTGCGCAGCTCTATCGCGTCGAGTAACATAGTTCCAGCGTACAGATCCTGATATGTGCTACCAGCTCAGCTGGTTTCCAGCGAGTGTACGTGACCGCCCGGATGGCGTAATTGGTAAACGCGGTGGACTCAAAATCCATTGCTCGAAAGGGCGTGCGGGTTCGAGTCCCGCTCCGGGCACTCCGCTCTTTGCTCAGCAGTTCGAACTGCCCAACAGTTCGAACCCCATTTATTCATGCACCACAGTCGATGACCCCGGGCTCATCAGAAATGGGTGTGGGACGAGAAACCCCCGCCTTTAGGCATGGGGAGGGATAGTCCCACCCGGGCTGCAGGCCAGGTCTCCTGCTCTACCGCTGTGTCCACCAGGCGGATCACGACCGGGAACAGGCGGTGGGCCCTGGTCCGTTCCGCGTGCAAGAGTTTGCGCGGCCTGGCTGGGTGGCAAGGCATGAGCGGGTGTGCGACAAGAACGTAGGTGGGATCGACAGTTCCGCCTGGATCGGTGCTAGTCTGGATGACTACCACCTCCAGACAGGAGGCCGAACATGACGAAGTCCACACTGGCAGACCTGGAGACCCAGCGCGCCCGCCTCTATGCCGAGCTCGCTGCCACCGGCGACTTTCGGCGGGGAACGCTCACTGAGACCTATCGACGCTGCGGCAAGCCAAATTGCGCTTGTACAGATGCTCGCCACCCGGGCCACGGACCGCGGTACCTGCTGACCCGCTCGGTGGCCGGCAAGACGATGGCCCGCCAGCTCCCCGCGGGACCGGAGCTTGACAAGGTGCGCCGGGAGGTCGCGACCTGGGGTCGGTTCCGGGCCCTGGTGGGCGAGGTCACCGAGGTGAACGACGCGATCTGCGAGGCTCGACCGGTATCCCCACTCGCAGAGGATGCGCCCCCGACAGAGTCGGGGGCTGAAAAAGGGGGCTCTTCGGTGACCTCCAAGCGGAGTTCGCCTCCGAGCTAGAGCACCTCGCCGAGCTGGCAGCGAGCTCCTTGGCTGCTACCGCTGGGCCAGAAGGCTTAGCTGCTGTGGAACTCGCGATCAGAACCGCGATGACAAAGCTCGGCGCTGGTCTGCTTGAGCAACTATTGGCGAGCGACACCGGGCACCGGGGTCCGCGCATCGACTGCGGGTCCGCTCACCTCGCTGAGTTCGTCTCCTACCGGGGAAAGAGGCTCGACACCGTGCTCGGTCCCATCGAGCTGAACCGTGCCTACTACCACTGGTTCGGATTGTGCTTCAGGTGTAGTACCCCGTGACGAGGAGCTGGGGGTATCTCACACCTCGCTGACCCCAGGACTTGCGGCGATGACAGACCGGGTGGGTGCTGCTGTTCCCTTTGCAAAAGGCCGTGATCTGCTTGCTGAGCTCGCGGGGCTAGAGCTTTCCACCAAACGGGTGGAGCGCTGTGCAGAAGCCGACGGCAAGGCAATAGCAGCAGCAATCGACACCTATGCAGCGTGTGTCGCAACCGGAGAGGTGGTGCCACTTCCCCCTGCTGGTGCAATCTCGAAGCTATACGTAGCTGTCGATGGCACCGGGATACCAGCGGTGCCTGCCGATACCGCGGACAGGAAGGGAAAGGGCCCAGACGGGCGAGCGCATACCAGGGAGGTAAAGCTCGGTGTTGTCTTCACCCAGACTGCAGTGGACGACGAGGGCTATCCGATCAGAGATCCAGACTCTTCAAGCTACGTGGCTACCTTGGAGCCCGTCGAGCACTTTGGCT
>JAJZXF010000093.1 GCA_021802485.1 Actinomycetes bacterium
CCCTGTCTGTCAGGCTGACGTGAGACACCTTGTGATTCCACCATCCCACTAGGGCGAGACAGGAACATGTAGAACATGACCATGACAACTCCAACCTTGACACCTCACGCCCATAATGGAGTCGTGAGTGATGATCCAGCAGCGAGGCCTACAAGGCGACGGTTTACTAGCGCCTACAAGCTCGCTGTGTTGAACGAGTACGAACAGCTGACCGACCCGGGAGCCAAGGGTGCGCTACTGCGACGTGAGGGCTTGTACTCTAGCCACATCGTGGAGTGGCGCCGTGCCCGTGACGCTGGAGCGATCGAGGGGCTCACTACGAAGGTACGGCGCTCGAAGCACGTCGCGGAGCACAAGGAGATCGAGCGGCTCCGTCGGCGCAACGAGCCCCTCGAGGACCAGCTCGCAAAGCACAAGCAGGCACTGGAGATCCAGGGAAAAGCATCGGAGCTCTTGGCGAGGCTGCTGGCCGAGAGCGCGGACACCGAGACGAGCCAGCAGCCGTGATCGAGACATGCTTCTGCGGTGTTCGCAATCTGCTGGGCACCAGGGCAGCCTGCTTGGCTGTGGGTCGTGCACGAGCTACCCACTACCGAAAGCTCAAGCCGGGACGCACAACTGCGAAGAAGCCACGTCCCAGTCCACCCAATAGGCTCACCGAAACCGAGAGGGCCAAGATCCTTGACACCTTGCACTGCGAACGCTTCTGCGACGCCTCGCCAGCGCAGGTGTACTTCACCCTTTTAGACGAGGGCGTCTACCTGGCCAGCGAGTCGACCTTCTACCGAGTACTGCGGGAAGCTGGCGAGTCGGGTGAGCGACGCCGACAAGCAACGCATCCAGCCAAGGTGAAACCCGAACTCGCAGCCGACAAACCCCTGGTCGTTTGGAGCTGGGACATCACTAAACTCAAGGGTCCAAGACGCGGCGAGTACTACGACCTCTACGTCGTGATCGACATCTACTCTCGCTACGTCGTGGCCTGGTGTGTTCAACCCTGCGAATCTGCCGAGATAGCCAAGGAGCTCATTGGCGACGCGATTGCCCGCTTCAACGTGCCACCCGGCCAGCTGACCTTGCATGCGGATCGGGGCTCGTCGATGACGTCAAACCCGGTGACAGAGTTGCTCGCGTTCCTCGGCATCTCCCGATCCCATTCTCGGCCTCACGTGAGCAACGACAATCCCTACTCAGAGAGCCAGTTCAAGACGCTGAAGTACTGCCCTGCGTTCCCAGAGCGCTTCGGTTGCATCCAGGACGCTCGGTCGTTTTGCGAGAAGTTCTTCGCCTACTACAACGGTGAACATCGCCATTCGGGCATTGGCTACCACACTCCCGCCTCGGTCCATTTCGGAACCGCCACCGAGATCCAGGCCAAACGATCCGAAACCCTTGCAGAGGCCTTCTCGGCCAATCCGATTCGCTTCCGCAACCGCAAGCCGGAGCCACCAAAACTGCCCACCATCTCTTGGATCAATGACCCCAATGCCAACCACAAGGAGGAGAAGACCTCTACGAAACCCGAAACCGAACTCACTCAGATCGCTTCATGACTCGGTGTCTCAATCGACTTGACAGGTTCCGTTCAGCGCGTAATCGACAAAGTTGTTTTTCCCCGGAACTCAACATCAAGGTCAGGAACTCGACATCAAGGTCGGCAAAGCGATCGAAGCCAAGGCCCTCCACCAAGAACTCTGTTACGAGAAGGCGGATCCTCTCCTCGTTTACTCCTTCGCTTTGAAGCCTTCCGGCCCTAAAGGGCCAGGATTCCGTATCGGCGCCCTGTCTCCCGCCGATACTGCTGGCAGGCTGGAGGGAGCGCCTGGTTTCCGGGGCATGGTGCTCATGCCGCCAACCCGCACGATTCTGCCGGGGTGGCGTGGACCGGTACCGGATTGTCGCCGAACACCTCTGTCGCACCACGATTGCGCCGCTTGTGACGGGCTGTGATGCGCGCCGCTGATCGTCGCGAACGGCGACCCTGGCCTCGGTGCTTGGGTGTTGCATCACTCGACCTCGGCAACCCTCCGGCTTCTTGGAGGTGAGGTGCGAACGCCGCGAAGTTACCTGCAGCTCCCTCTAAGTCGAGCAGGTCCTTGATGGTACCAGAAGATCCCACAGTGAGCGAGCAAGACGTGTCGCTACCGCCTACCAGCCGAGCCCGATGTTCGCTATCCCGGTTCTAAAGGGCCGAGTTTGCGCTCGCAAAGACAGAGATCAAGTGTCCGTAGTGCTCGATCGTCGAGCGTAGACGACCTATGACCTATTGTTGCCACTTGGGGCCATGGGCAGGGACCTTGCTGCTTGATCGTCTATCGTCCACCGCACATCTCCCGTCGCACCTCGCAATACTGTCTACGCATCACGGGGGGCCACTGGAGCCCTGTTGTAACTCATGCAACTCGCACAAGTTCCTGTGACATGCTACAACACGTCAACACTAGGTGAAGCCTGAATTGTGCTCGCAGTTGGAGTGACAAGGGCCAAACCCCGAGTCGCGCTAAGTCTCAAGGCCGGGCGCCAAGTGGGCATGGACTTCTTGGCTTGTTGCAGAGGGACTTGGCGTACCTGGGCGAGGATCAACCGTACCTGAAGCTGACATCCTTCGAGCCGGGATGTGGAACTCGTCCCTTTGTTGAACTGATGGGATTATCTTCAAGGGCGCTCCGAGACAGTCTGACAGCCTCTGCGGGGGAGTCCATGCCATAATGCTTCGCTAGTGGCAGGAGGCTCGCCTGGACCTTTCCGCTCTTGGGATTGATCACCGCAGCCATCCGATCAACTCGCCACCGTCGGACGCCGCCGAGGCATCGCGGACTTGAACGTGAGTCCGGCTCTCGGTCAGTGAGGCGCCAGGACCGCCACCGAGTGCATCACGGCAGCGGCCGCCAATCGCTCGTCGTAAACGACCATTCCCTCCAGGTCAGCGCCGAGTTCCAGTGCAGCAGCGAGGTGGAGGGCATCGAGGGACCGAAGGCTGGGCGGCGGCAGCTCACCGGCTCGGCGGAAGGTGGTGTCGCTTGGGGTTACGAGCGATACCGTGTCGAGTGCGTCGTCAATGGCCTTCGGATGCAGACCGAGCCGTGTGCCGGCTCGTCGCGCCTCGGTCTGTAGTAACTGCGATGACCACAGCGGTCCGTGGGAGGAATTCCACGCCCGCATTGCCGGTGACTCGGCTTCAGCGACGACGAGCTTCAGGAAGGCGGATGTGTCGAGGTACCAGGCCACGTCTTCAGCGATCGGCCCGGATGTCGTCGAGCACCTCGGAGGTCCTCTGTTTGGCTGGCACCGTGGGGGGGAGATCGGCGGGCGAGCGCCGGGCGGGCTGCACCCGACCTGCGGCAACCAGCGCACCGACCCCGGTGGCAGTCGATGGCGGGCTTAGCACCGCCACCAGGCGCCCCCGGACGGTTACGCCCAGCGACTCCCCACGCCGGACTCGCTGGAGTGCCGCCGACGCGTGTTGCTGCAGGTCCCGTACCCCGATCATCTCCATGTGCGTCAAGCGTAGCACATTGTGGGCCTGGATCTGCATCCTGCAATTGTCCGGTGCGTCAAACGTTCTGGCAAGGACCTCGGGCAGAGGGACGCCGATCAGCGTGCCGCGAAGGGGTGCGGCGTGTTGTGGGCGCTGCGCTTCGAGCTGCCGGAGGCCCTTGCTGTCGGCTTCAGCCCGATCAAGCTAGTTGTAGATGACCAACAACCTACGTCGCCTCCCCCTCCACAGACTGATCGAACTCACACCTGGGACGAACTACATCATGGGAGAGCCTCTTGAAATAGCAGCCGGAAACTTGTCACCAGATACAAAGACGCGGGGACCAAGAGGAGCGCTCGGTGACCGAACAGTGCACGCACAGCTCCTTACCAACACGGCGTTCACCACCGGCAACGCCCAGATCCCCTGGCGGGCCCCTGCAACTATGTTGGCACCGGTGGCGATAAGTATACTACGCTCGATACGATCAGTGGTGGATAGTTGGACAAGATGGCCCCGGAGGACAACAGATGGCCGAGCCAAACCAAGCAGACAGACGGGCCCAGGCGGCTCTCGCCAGGCGGCTCGCCGAGGCAGGCTTCGCCCTGCCGGGGACGCTTCTCGAGGTGGCTCATATCTGTGGCAAGCCCAACTGCCGCTGCAGTGCAGACCCACCACATCCTCACGGTCCCTACCACCGGTGGACCCGCAAGATCGACGGCAAGACCGTCACCCGGCGCCTTACCCCCGATCAGAGGGCCCGCTATGGGGAGTGGTTCGAGAACGCGAAGCGCATCAGAGCCCTCGTCGCTGAGCTGGAGGCACTCTCGCTCAGGGTTGCCGAGCGCAACGAGGACTGGCCGCTAAATTCACGCTGAACGGCTCCCCGACCTGCGGAACGTAGGTTCATCAGTGCCCTCTGGAGGTATTACTGACGCAGCTGCTATGAGAGCTGCTCGGATATGTTCTTTGTTGTTCTCATACCGGAATGCCAACCTGAAAGCTGCAGTTCGCTGGATGTGGCAGCTGCGACCGTCGGGAAACCGGTATAGATCAGTGACCTCGCCATCCGAGCCCAGAACTCCTCTCCTACAAAGAGACACCCCAGTTCATATCGGTGCGAGCCCTTCAACGTAGAGCGTTCTCATGACCATTTCTCCATGCCGGCTTATCCCGGCGCTCCGAAACTCGACTGATACGTACTTGCGCCTACTCTGATCCGTGCTTGTCGGCTAGTCGTTCCAGGATGCGCAGCAGCACGGGAGTCTCTCGAACGCTCGTTTCCCAGAGGAGATCGAGATCCAACTTGTCGAGACGTTGATGGGCGAGCCGATCCCGAAACCGGATGGGCGCCGAAAGGGGGGCTGCACCCTGGGGCATGCGGGTCATCTGCGTGTAGTGCTTCAGGGCACTGCCTACGCTCACCCAGCAGAAGGCGATGGCGCGGGTCCGGTCCTCGCTGGCGTCGAAGGCGGCTCGCCCTCCCTGCGAGACAATCTGACGGACCTCATGGAGGCCGTAGACGGCAGCGTCGAGTTGCGCCGCCAGTTCGCCTGGAGTGCTCACCCAGCCGGAGCTGGCACGAGCAGTTCGCGTGGGTGCGCGCCCGGCGCACCGGCAGAGGTCACACGCACGCCGTGATGGAGGAGGGCTTCGGCTTCAGCCTCGAATGCGACTAGGTCGAAGTACGTCCGGTCGTCTTCGAGGATGACCACGAGCTCGGCGGGATCGGCGCCCAGTTGGACGGCACTGATCCCATGCCGCCCAGCCAACTCAGCCAGAAGCCCTGCATTCTCTCGGAGAAGTCGGTCATCGGCGAAGGGCAACACCATGAGTCAGTATTATACGATTATTCGCGAGCGGCAGACAGGCACCCGCATTGACTCATCAGAAACCTCCGCGTAGCCCTGTACGTCCGCGGGGTCAACGGCCTCCCCGGCCATACGAGCTGAAAGGCCCGGCCGGCGTTCGCAGCGCCGAAGGTCACGCCGTCGACGCCGACACGCCTCGCTCCGACGGGACTCAACGGGACTCAAGTGCTGCCCGAGGACGACTCTCGGCGCCCTTCGGTGCGCCTCCCTGCAAACGCTGACCTGCGGCTTCTTCCGAATACTCAGGTCCTTGGGGGTGTCAGCGCTACGTTCGTTTAGTCGCAGTCACCGACCGGTCGGGTTCGACTGTCCTTGCGCAAGCGACCACAGAGTCTCGATGGACATCGAGTCCGCCTACTTTGTCTCTAATCTGTTTGACTTCACTACCTCCTCAATTGGTTCAAAGAGGCTGCGGGACAGGGGGCGGAGAGAAAGCGGATTCTAAGGTTCGTGCTCGCAGCAACGGTCTTCGGTCCCCGAAGAAAACCCCCACGTCAAACTTCTAGCGCACTCACGGGTTGCAAGACACGTCGGCGATGGTTCCTAGCAGCCACCGCCAGCATTTCATATGTCGTCGGTGCCGATAACCGACATGGGAACTTCTACCGATTGCTCAAGCTGGCGATCGGTCACGACCCAGTGCGCTACCGCGACCTGGTCGTCAACTCGCAGCCGAAGAAGACCGAGCCCAGGCCGCCCGCGGAGCGGGGCCATCCACCGAGCCTGGATCGCCCCCGGGCCGCGCACCCGTGGCGAGTGCCTGACCTGGGGTAGTCCGCTTAGATGAATACCCCCAACGCTGCTGATGATGTGGACTTCTGCTTGCTTCGACAGCATCGGCCCCCCGGATTAGCTGATTGCCCGGCTCAATGGCTGGCGTGCGTGTGCCCCTACCAACGCTTCGCTGCGCCCTTGCGGGTCGCCAAGGCATGGCTTGGGACCATCGTGGATCGCTACTCCTTCGATGTGGGCCTCTCTACTCCATGCCGGTTTCATCCCGGCGCTTTCCACAGCTCCGTGGATCGCACCACCATATGGGGCAACCTCCCTGGAAAGCCTGGCAGGGCTCATCCCTGAGTACCGGCTGGTCACTTCAACTGGGCGGATGGGTTTTCGGCACCCACGGGCTCGTACATGCTGTCGGCCGACGCCCCGCTTCATATCACCTGGTGAGCGCCACAAGTTAACGAGAGAGAGCTACGATAACCCCAATGAGGACTATGGCGCGGGCTGGCGTCAGAGGAATCGCTGGCTTGGCGGTGTTGACAATCGGTAGCACGTTCCTTGCGGGGTGATATGACGGTACTACGGCCGCCCAGTACGCGGGCCAGTACTGGTCGTCGTACACTAGCGGCTACGTTTCGTTTGCGAGTACGAACCGGGACTGCACGAACTTTGTGTCACAGGCCGTGCGTGCTGGCGGTGCGAACTGGTGCAACTTCCCGAGTGATCCATCTTCGAACCTAACCTGGTTTGGTATGCAAAAGAACGACTTCAAGGACATGACAACCTACGCAATCGCTGACTACATAGCAGGAGGTGGCTGGTCAACGCTTGTCAGTGGCCAGGACAGCGCAACGTGGGTCCGCGTCCAGGCTTTCCTCACCAACTTCCTCTACACGACGAATGCTCGGGGGCACCACAGGGCAAGAGTGATCGGCTGGTACAGCTATTCCAATGATCCAAACCATGCTCCTTCGATGCCAGCGAACATGTACCCGGGTGATGTGTACGCCTACAACTGGGATGGGCAGGCCTTTGCTGGCGCATCCCATCTTGCGATCCAGGATGCGGGCATACCTGGGGGCGCGGCTCCCACTGATCGCTTGGGCTTCGTAGGTGACCAGGTAGCCGCTCATACGAACAACCGTCACCATATCTTCTGGTCATTGAAGGACGTGAATCCTAAGTGGAAGACAACCACGATTTTTTCGTTCAGCTCAACGGCTGGGAGTGACCAGCAACAACCTATCCGGAGGAACTCATGGACAAGGACCTGCAAGACACAGAGCGCAGCGCAACTGACGGCAGGATGGCACGACACGAGAACACTCGTTACAAAGGGAGCCGCACCCAAGGGCGTTTGGCCCGGAGCTGGGCCGCGCTGACCGTCGCGCTACTAGCCATCGGCGGCACGGGTGTGGGTTATGAGTTGGCTGTCGCACCCGCAGCGGTGTCACTGGCCAATACGGCACAGGTTGAGCAAGCTGCGATGATGGCAGTGCAGGTCGACGAAGGCGCTGCACAACCCCCTGTTGAGACTCCAGGGGGCCTCGCTCTCGCCAACTACGAGGGCGCCGCTGTCCAGCGTTCGGTGACTACGACGAGTTCTCCGTGGCAGCTCTGCCCCCAAGGGGGCGTCCGGTTGAGCGCAATAGGCATTCACGAGATGCAGACCTACACTGTTGCCGAGATTAACCGGTACTTTACCGGCGTGCAGGAGCAGACCGAGATGCGCCACTTGGCTGGTCGGTTGACCGGCATGAAGAACCTCAACCCGAAGGCCGTCGTTCCCGTGCTGGTTCCCAAGGACACGATAGCGCAGGCTGCTCCGGTTCCGTGCAGCCAGGTTGCGACGAACAACTGGAGCATCTGGGGCCCGTCCGTCACCTCGCTCGTGCAGTGGAGTTCGGTGATTATTGGCACCGGAACAGCATCTGCGAATGGCATCTTCCATCTGGACGAGCAGGCCTGTGGAGTGTCGCCGAAAGCGGATCTGACTGGCGGCCACGCTGTCTCACGCTGTTCTGCCCCAGCACAAGGGAACGTGCCTGTAAGCGTCTCACTGACTAAGAGCGCCGACGGCACTTGGAAGGTAGATCAGCTTACGTACCACATAGGTGGATAACCGCTCGTGCGTGCACGGAGTTGTGGGGATGACCATAGCGCGGCGTGTAGCGTATGGACTCTTGGCGATCGCAGTGGGGCTTGCTGTCGGCAGATGGATAGCGGTTTCGACCGCGTCGCAGCGTGGTCAGATATCGGCCGTGCCATCCTTGGTTGACGTGGTCGGGACCCCGCCTCAGCGCTTCGTTATCCTGGAGCAGCGGTCCTCGAACGCCTCGACAGCGGATCGTCCGGTGGGCAAGCTGACATCAGGCCAGCGTTCGCTACGACCGTGTGGGTAACGCACGCGAGTTACCTGAATGTGGTCACCTGGTGGTCTGCGAAACTCAGGTCTCTTGGATGGCAGGGCCCTGTTGCAGGACGACCGGGAGGTGCGCAGATGACGGCCAAACACTGGAGAAAGCGCGCCCGGGAGTTCTTTGAGGTCGCGGTGGACAACCAGCGGGTCCTCGCCCGTGACGGCCATCCGATCACGGTGAGGCCTGGCCAGGCCGTCTACGAGTCCAGTCTGATCGTCGAGACCGCGAAGATCGCACAAGTCATCCACGGTGCCATCACCTCCTCGCGCCGCCACAGAAGCCAGCACTGAGATTCCCCGGCGCCCGTGATCCGGGAGCAAGGCGCCATGCCTTCCTTCAAGGCCAGGGCGATCGACGAAGTCAGCCTGTCCGCCGTGACTATCGCAGCGAGATGGTCAACTCGCATCGGGGCCGGGGCAGCGCCAGGCCGGCGATCGGCGCGGTTGGGAAGACCTGAGGGTCTGAGGGGTGAAAATTCGGATCGCCGGGCGCGGCGGGGCCGGATCGAGTCGGTTCAAGCGTCGCGGCAGAAGGTTCGCGGATTGCTACAGGCCCATGAGCGCGCATGGCCCGGGGGACCTCCCAGGTCGCCCGCGTGTACCCTATGCAATGTTGGTGAAACCTGCGAGGCGCAGGAGGGTGATTTTGCGTTCCGCACATCAAATGCCCGTCTTGCGTCCCCCACCTCTTGGCTCGTTCGACGCGCTGGATCTCGGCTGCCTCGAGCTCTGCGGCTAGCTCCAATACCACTTCGTCCTAAAATAAGCGATCCCGGAGGTGCCGGGCTGGTTCACAGGCCGGGATCGACTCGACGAGCCTTCGCTGCAGCTCTCAGGCCGCTGACGAACGATTCGGATGGCAATTCCACTCGCTGTCGGCGTGGATGAGCATTGCGCGACGCGATCTGACTGTAAGCGGGGTCGCTGAAGCACCAGCCGGGTCTGGCTGGTTGAACACGGCGGCTTGGCGCCGGCCAGATTGCGTCGAGGAGGCGGAAGAACGGCCCGAGCCACGGGTTGTAGGCCAAGATGCGCCACCGGACGCGCCGGCCCATGATGACGATCTGGCGGGGGATCTGGATGAAGCCAACAAGGGGCAAAGACCAGATCGCGCTACGGGCAGCAAAGGTCTTGAACCGCCACAAGATGGCCAAGCACTTCGAGCTCACGATCACAGATACTGCCTTCAGCTTTACGAGAAAGACGGCTCAGATAGCAGCTGAGGCAGCTCTTGACGGAATCTACGTGGTGCGCACCACGGTCGCGAGCGAGCGCCCCGACGCGACAGGGGTGGTGGAGGCCTACAAGGGCCTGAAGGTGGTTGAGGAAGGCTTCCGCAGCCTCAAGGCAATCGACTTGGACCTGCGCCCGGTGCATCACTACCTGGAAGACCGACCAAGGGCGCATGTTCTCATCTGCATGCTCGCGTACTATCTCGTCTGGCACCTACGTAAAGCCTGGGCACCTCTTTGCTTTACCGACGAAGAGCCACCCGTGAGAAGCGATCCCGTTGCAGCTGCGAAGCAATCCCGAGCGGCAAAGGCCAAGGCTGCTCACAAGACCACTACGGATCGCGAGCACCCAGCACACAGCCTCGCTACGCTTCTTGATCACCTCGCTACGCTCACCCGCAACACCATCGTGTTCGCAGGTGGCGTGCGAATAGAAAAGCTCGCTATCCCGACCGATCTGCAACGTAGGGCCTTCAAGCTCATCGGAGCAAGCGTGCCCTTAGCACTCAGGCAAATGTAGACAGAACACACACCCTCGAAAACAAAGAACCTCCTGCATAGCAGGGGGTTCTTTCGTCAG
>JAJZXF010000094.1 GCA_021802485.1 Actinomycetes bacterium
GGCAGATCCCACCTTTACTGCCTTCCGGTCCGACGCGATCACATCACAAGTATAGCGTACGGGTGTTCGCATGGGGGATTTCGTGGGCCCCAACAGCGCGACCTATTGGGCCACGCGCCCTAACTGCGGACAACAGGGTAAAATCGCTCGCGAACAGGAACGCGCCATCGGCGTAGTTGTCGAGGCGCAGCAAGAGGTTGTGGCGCTTGGTCTGATTGGGCCGTCCCCGTGGCAGCGACACCAACGACTGGGTGAGCTCCGCTCCGGGCAATACCCAAAGGGTCCGGGCTCGAAAGGCAATATGTGCTACCTGTCCTGCAACAGCCCGCTGTCTCGATCAGGCACTAGCGAAGCCAGAGTGTTCCCTTGGCTAGAACCAGCCATCTCCTATCCGAAGATTCATTTGGCGCCTTCGAGGCAGTGACCAGGAATCGCCAACTTTTCGAAGCCAAACCTAAAATGTGAACATATTTGGATTGGTGACGAGGTCATAGAAAAAGGCCATACCGAGACCGGCAATTAAGGTAAGAACACAGCCAACCACTCCCAAAATGATCGCCGTTCGGCCCCTCTTCCCCGCACCAAGCTGACGAGCGCGACTCCCAATTGACATCGCACCGAAAACGATCCCGAGGACACTGACAGTCTCGAACGAACTGAAGATCGTAAAACCAATGGCCGCAAAAATGTGATATGGATCCACAACCCGACACTTCGTTATGCAATTCGAATTGCCCAAGCTAAGACCAACTGCCATGATATAGAATACAGCGGCAGGGATAATTCCGAGAGATGCGAAGGAACACCAAACGCCCCATTTCGCGTACAGAAGGGGGGTGCTCGCAGCGCTCATTCCAGGCGCGCGGAGATAGAATGGAGCAAGTCCCAACGTATTCGGCGCAAATGAGGGATTGATGGACGGGGAGCCTTCAGCCGCCATCGCGCACCGTTTGACGACCACGCCTCCTACTAGTCTGTCGTACCAAGTTTCACCTTTGCTGATCCCGATCGCAGCGAAGGCAACTCCAGCAACAATTGCCATAAAGAGCGGTACTCGAAAGGCCAACACCGTCAGCATCCGGTTGGCTTGTCCGAGTAGAAAGGATCGTATTGGAAGCACCCGAAGGAACACAACAATCAACACTGGAGCGTACTTGAGGCCATTTCTGCCTACCGCACGAGGCACTCCCAGCGGACGCCCGTCAGTGCCCTGGAGGCGAATTCCCGTTAATCGCTTGCCGGGTGTGGCACTCAGAGCCGAGCCCTCCATCGCTGAGAAGGCGAAAAGTGGAACACCGATCATTAGTGCAGAAGTGACAAGTCCTTTCTCGAGCGCATTAGCGGTCAGATGGTGGCCAAGTGGAAACCAGTCGAGGAGGAACCAGCCCACTCGAAGGATGACGAACCCAGTTACGATGAGCACGAGTAGATCGACGATGAAAGCCCCGTAACGACTCCATGGTTCCGCCCGAAGGGATATCTTCTCCACATCCATTTGGCTCATGCTACCGTTCGGGATCGGCGACTACCACCTTCATTGCAACGGACCGGCCATGATGGCCGGATCAACCCGAACCAACGACCAGTGGAAGTCGCCCATTAATGAGTCTTACTAGCGTACTCTTTCCCGCACCATTCGGCCCAAGGATAGCCAGCACCACACCCTCTTTCAGGCATAGAGAGACCCCATCAAGAGCCCTCGTACTACCATAAGACTTGGTAATCTCTGATAGCTCAAGAAGGACGCTATCATCTTTTTCCTCTCTCCGGACGCAACCACTAACTGACCCTCCTTTTATTCGGCTCCGCTCGTGACTAGCCTCCGTAAGCAATGCTTCTCTTGATATCGAAGAGATGATGAAAGACGTCGTGCGCGACAACTCTAACTCCGTCGATGATCGACATCTCGCCGCGTTGCTGATCAGAAAATACCCACGTGAGTAGTGCACGGAATTGGGCGCGCTGGATCAAGGGTGCGGGGCGGGGTGCCTCGCTCGGGGCGCGAGCCTGACTGTGTCGGGTCGAGCAGTGCCCTCTTGATTAGCTAGTCGGGTGCTTCAGGCAGCGGGGGTCAATGTGACGAGGTGGCCGAGGGCCTCAAGCTGGTGGACGAGATGATTGGTGCGGCGCTTGATGTCGATGCGCTTGTCGTAGAAGTCCGAGCCGAGGTCCGTGAAGGTAGCAGTCGGGTCCGAGAGCAGGTGGAAGATGATGACTAGAATCGAGCGCTCGAGCGCGGCGAGCGCCTTCAGCTTCGGCATGCGCTTGATGAGCCGTCGGTAGCGCTCGCCCAAGAAGGTGTCGGTCTTTGCCGCGCCGGTCGCGATCTGACCGAGGGCCGCTTTCAAGTAGGGACTGCCATTGCCGATTCGCGCCCGCCTTGTCTTGCGGCCGGACTGCACGGTACGCGGCGAGGTCTTCGCCCACGAGCAGAGCCGCTGGGCGGTTCCGAAGACGGCCATGTCGAGGCCGATCTCGCCGATCACCGCCCGGGCGGTCTCAGGCCCGCAACCAGGGATCTCGCTCATGCGCTGAATAGCCGAGGCATAAGCCGCAGGCGTGGGAAGGATCTCGCCGGTCTCAGGATCGAGAGCAGCTGTCATGGGCTCGCGCGACCGCGCCTCGAGGTCAGAGATCGCCTCGTCGAGAAGGGCCGTGACGGTCTCGATTCGCCTCGTGAGATCGTCCGCCTGGTCGAGCAGGATCCGCAAGAGCCGGGCGTGGTGGCTGGTGAAGCGGCCGTCTGAGGCCTCGGCGAGCGCGGAAAGGCGTGCTCGGGCGCGACCCTTCGCGAGTTCGGCGAGCACCATCGGGTCTCGCTCGCCTCTGATCAGCGCCTCGAGCATTGCCCGGCCGGAGACCCCGTGGAGATCGGTGAGCACTGCGGAGATCTTCACGAGCGAGTCCTCGAGCAGCTTCTCGACACGCTGTCTCACCCGGGAGCGGTCCTCGACGAGGTCAAAACGCGCCCGCGCGAGATCCCGGACGTGGCGCATCTGCTCTTTGGGCACGAAGCTCGGGCTGAGCATCGAGCGTTCCGCGAGCTTCGCCAACCAGACCGAGTCGAGCTTGTCCGTCTTGGGACGACCCGGGACGTTCTTCACCTGCTTAGCGTTGACGAGCCAGACATCGAGGCCCGCGCCCTCGAGCATGTAGACGAAGGGCCGCCAGTAGTCAGATGTCGACTCAAGCACGACGCGCTCGATCCGCTCGGCGACAAGGTGCTCTGCGAGCACAGTGAGCGCCCTCGTCGTAGCGCGCACCTCCCACACCTTGGTCACCCGCCTGCCGGGGATGCTTTCGTGCGGGACTCGGGTACAGACCATGCCTGTGGCCTTGGCGACATCGATCGCGGCGACACGTTCCACGGTCTCTTGCTCCTCGGCAACTTCGATCTCTCTCGGTTGGTCCATCACTTGTTCCTCCTTACGCTGGGTTAGGTTCTTTGCGTGGGCCTACCCGGGGGTCCGATTGGGAACTCGAAAGTCTGATCGGCGTGCTCGTAGCGACAGTGCGCGACCCTTCAAATAGGGCCCCGGCGCCAGGCTGACCTGCGGCCTCGAAGACCAAAGAAACGACGGCGTCGGCAGGTGGCCCGGCTACATTTTCTCGCCTACGCGACGTCGCTGCCAGGCGACATGGGGGCTGATCAGAAACAATCCTCTCGAAGTTACTGACCATTTCTACCGCAGCTCGCCAATCATCGAGCGCGCGCTGGAGCGTACAGTATCCCCCTCCCGTGGAGAGGAGTTCATACAGGATAATCGACAAAGTCAGCCTTGGCGCCGTGTCGATTGCACTGAGATAGCCGACTCGCATCAGGTCCGCGAGCTCGAGGCTTGCCAGCTGGCGCGATTAGTAAGAGTTGAAGAGCCAAGAGGGCAAGAACTCGGGTCACGAGGCGCGACGAGATATCACCGTAGTCGGTTCTCGTGACGCGCCGAGAGGGTCGCGGGTTGCTATAGGCCCATAAGCGCGAGCGGTCGGGAGGCATCCCAGGGCACCCAGCGTGTACGTTGCGCTATGTTGGTGAAGCCTGCGAGTCGCAAGAGGGTGATAGCCAAGTTCTAAGAGGCCGGGCTTGTGCTCGCCATCCGGTCAACTCTTGTCAAGAGCCGGTCAGGTCAAAGCTTCAAACCACGAGCGGATCACCGATCGGATCGACGTCGGCCCGTTGACCTCGATGTTCCCGCCTGCTCTTGTCGAGGTGGTTCTCGAGGAGACCAGCCAAGTGGAGCGTCGCCACCGGTTGTTGCCAGCCCGGGTGGTGATATACTTCACCTTGGCGGATATACGCCTGTGCGCCGGCGAGGATGTCGTGCGTCGTCGAGCACAGCCTGGCCTGAAGGGGATTGTCGAAGAGGCTCCCCCTTGAGCAAGTTCGAGGGCCAATTCAAGACATATTGAAGGCTGCCGTGAGCGAATCACCAAGATCTGTCGATGTAGGGGTTGTGCGGTCCCGGGCCGGTCGCCAACGACGAGCACTCCGCACTGTCGCCGCCGCGGTAACCACCGTGGTGGTGGCCACGGCGATTGGTGTGTCGCTGGCGCTGATGGGGGGTCATGGCCCGCCGAAGACCGTCACCGCCGTCGGTGCCTTGCCAGCAGCAGTGATCGCGTCTCCTTCACAGAAGCTCACCAACGGACAGACCGTGAAGATCGTCGTGAGGAATTTCCCGCCCAACCAGAAGGTGGACCTCTCCGAATGCCCGTCGCTGCGGATGATCCGCGGCGCTACTTGTGCCAATGCCACTCCTCGAACTGTGCTTTCGGCCTCCAACACGGGTACAGCCAGCGGATCATTCGTAGTCCAGTACGAACCACAAGGCTTCTTGCAACAGTTCGGCCAGGCGTTTTGTACAACGACTTGTCTGTTGGTGGCAACGAGCCGCCCCTCACCGTCCGCGCTCGCGGCGATCGCCACGACAGTGCTGAGCTTCGCCACTGTGCCCCTCCCTTCGCCATCACCGAGCAACTCCCCCGAGCCTCCCGGGTTCGGGGTGAGCGCTGCCAGCTTCGTCTCTTCCACCCAGGGTTGGGCGCTTGGCAGCACCGGCTGCGATGGTTGCGCCGGGGTGGCTGTTACACTTGACGGAGGGAAAAGCTGGGCGTACCTGCCACCTCCGCCCACCACCCTCGGGCGGTACTCCAACAAGCCGACCGCCGTCACCAACATCACATTCGCCAACTACTCCGACGGTTACCTGTACACTCCGGGCCTGCTCGTCACCACCGACGGAGGACAGACCTGGGTCGCCCAGCGCCTCACTGGGATCAAGGCCCTGGTGATCGCTGGTGCATACGTTTATGCCCTCAGCGATTCCAGCTATGCCCCTCGCAGTTACAGCACCGTAGCGGCCTCGCATCTCTACCGGGCCAGGATCGGGACGAGTAGCTGGCAGAAAGTTGCACTCCCAGCCACGATCGGCCAGTCGCAGAACTTTCAGATCGCCGCCGCAGGCATGAACCTCGTCCTACTCGAAACCGGGTCATCTAGTTCCATAATCACAGCTGCCCAGCTCGGTCGGATCTGGGTTAGTTACGACCAAGGGGCCAGCTGGCAGGCTCGAAGCGTCCCATGCACCGTTGCAGACGGCAGCGCCACCGTAATCTCGGTCGCACTTGGCCATCCCGAAGCGTGGCTTCTCGCCTGTTACGACAATCTGCAGTCCTCCGAAGAAGTGAACACCCTACAGCACATCTACGGCACCACCGACGGAGGCCAGGCGTGGGTACGCCTCGGAAACCCACCCCAACATAACGGCCCCGTCCTCATGGCAGACAACGGTGCCGGCCATGCCTTCATAGCCACTTTGGGAGTAGCTGACACTCTCAACGGCACCCTCAATGGCGGCCACAGCTGGACCGTATCCATCAGAGACGGCGGATCCTTCTTTGGCTGGGCTGACCTTGAGTTCATCAACGCCACCACCGGCTTTGTAGTCGGACCAACACACTACGCACCCGAGCACCTGTACCGGACCACCGATAGCGGCCGGACCTGGCACGCGCTCACCGTCTCTCCGTGAACCACGACCGATGGGAGCCGCCACGTGCCGAGGGATGTGTGCAAGCCACGGCCGAAAATGTGAGTGTCGAACGGCAACGAAC
Organism: Actinomycetes bacterium; assembly: GCA_021802485.1. GTDB lineage: Bacteria > Actinomycetota > Acidimicrobiia > Acidimicrobiales > JAJZXF01 > JAJZXF01. The sequence continues at coordinate 6,112 of JAJZXF010000094.1, forward strand.
TAGTCCACCTCCACCAGCGGACCGACGCCGATGTCCACCCCAAAGGCCCTGCCACAATTCTCTAGGCCGACCACGTCGAAGCACGCCTAAGCCTCAATCCACCGGCCGGCCTTGGGTGCGAGACAGCGAGGGCAAGGGGCCGCTAATCTGTCGGAGACTTGGAGTGGGGTGCTGCTCGCAGGTGCCACGGGCGCGACTCACCAGAGGGTCGTACTGTAGGTGGGTTGTCAGCGCGTCGAGAACCGTCTGTGGCCACGCAGCTCGGCAGAGGTCGCTTTAGGTGGGGACGAAGGTGGACGGCGCGCAGGTTGGCAAGTGCCCGGGTAAACGAAACCGCCCATGGCCACCGGGTGGGAATGTGAAGGGTTGGTCGCCCCCTCTGTGTCAAGCTGGTGTGAGACAGAGGGGACGACGGAGGGACGACGGCTGTGAGAGGCAAGAAGATTTTTCAGGCGTGTAGCCTCCCATGGTGTGTGACCTACGGAGCTGTGCCTACCTGAAAGGCCCAGCTGCGTATCGCATACGGCAGGTCCATCTCGCATCCCGTGTGGCACCGCGCGCCCCCGTCCCGTCGCTCCGCTCGATCTTCTCGGCGATGGAAGGTCGACCGGGTCGGCCGTGCGGGTAGGTCCAGCGCGTGGCGACAAGGTCCCGGTGCCAACCCAGCAGGGTTGCCAGTTGGACGAAGAGGTGCCCAAGACGCTGGCAGGTGAGCAGTCGTGCGAGTCCCGCCAGCACCCGCCCGATCCGCCGGCTCGAGCGCTGGTCGGTGCACCTGGCGTCGGAGGACCGCCACCTCGTGACGCAGCACGACGACCTTGATCGCGAGGTCCGTGTCTCTGGGACTGATGAGGCGGATCAGGCGCAGCACGCCCGGTAGAGCAACGAAACGAGAGGGCCAGGGTCCCGGATGCGCGCCCCGCCCGGCGTCAGCCGTCAAAGTCCAGCTCACAGCCGATGGATGACATTCTCGGCACGCACAGGTTAGCGCAGCGGTGACGACCAGACCTCGATGTCACGGGAGATGTGATCGGTGGTCGCCTCGGGTACTCCGGCTTGGTCCGCAAAGGCCGGCCAAGTGGCGGCCGCGTCAAGGACCCGCTCGATGATGCCAGAAGCGCCGGGAACGCCGAAGCGATCGCCGACCTCCCTGACGTCCGCCCGCGTGATTCCAGTCGTGCGCCCGTTCACGGCCATCAAGTGTTGCCGGGTCCACTGGCTGTCCAGAGCATGCGCGTGCGTGACGTCGTAGGCGGGGGAAAGGCACCACTGGCCTCCTTGGGGCAGCAAGAATGAGAAGTTCTTTGTGTGGTCGTCGCAGTTGGCGACGGCTACATTGAAGACCATTCTGCGGAATGCCTCGGCGCGCGTCTCTGGTCCGAGTCCGAGTAGCTCGATGTGTAGGAACAACTGCGCGTAGTCATGGGCGCCAATTCGCCGGAAATCGAGGTGTGCCAGGGCACAGAGCGTTTGTGTATGCACCTTATCGCCCCCGGGAACGCGGTCGAAACGGCGCGTCATAAAATGCGCCCGGCCGCCCTCTTCGAGTAGGCGGCATTCCGTCATTTCGATACCGGCGGCGGTGGCCATAAGGTGATAGGCGTACTCGATGCGACCGAAGTGGCCGGATGCCCCCAGGTCAAGATCGGCACCGACGCCGTCCAGCTTCAAGAGCCACTGCTCGAAGCCCGGATCGGCGGGAACCTGACCCGACCGCAACTCTCCCGTGTCGGGGTTGAGAGCGACGACTGCCTTGGCTCTCGCACCGCCCGCTGACGTGCCGACTGCGATCAGGTGCGAGATCGCATCCGTCAACCCGTCCTCGGATGCGGTCCGTCCAGAGAGAGCGCTGCGAGCGGCCACGACGAGTTCGGACAGTTCGATCGCCGTCGCCTTGCGGGTGCGTGGACCCCGCAGGGGATGGAACTCCAGGGCACCGACCCCGCGCGTCCCGAGGTACGCCAGCCGGTCCAGCGCGGTGATCTGGCCGGGCGTCACACCCTCGTTCGCCAGGTAGGCCGTCATCAGAGCGTTGCCGAAGTCGTCCGGAAGCGAGTCGGCCAGCATCGACGGAAGCCGGCGGTACGTGTCGGGCGGTAGCGTCGGGAAGACGAAAGACCGCGCCGACCCGGCGACCGGCATCGTCGTGTGTGCCAGCTCGACGCCGGAGTTCGCCCACGCACGCTCGTACTCGAAGACGTAGAAGCCCGATCGTTCGTCCAACGCCACGGCACCAACACGGGAGCCCCAGCACCGGACCTCGATGACATCGACCGGCTGGTACGGCATCAGCGAGCCCGGCTCGGCTACGGATTGCCCGTGCGCACCCGGACACGCGCCCGTGGCGACTTCTGCTTTGCCCGGAGCATCAGGATCGGGGATACGGTCACCGGCGGCGCCAGGGCTTCGAGCCAATCCGTGCGCCCCAGAGCCCGGACCACGGCCACCACCGTCTTGAGCGACGACCCTTTGCCGCATTCCAGGTTGGAGAGAGCGCCCACCGAGACGTCCGCCAACTCCGCCAGGCGGGCCTGATCGATGTCGCCCGCGATCCGCGTGGCCCGGACCTGCTCGCCGACCAGCGTCTCCCACTCCTCGATCGTTCGATACCTGCGCTGAACCACCATGATTCTCCATGTTAGTGATAATCTAGCTATCTACACCTAGATTAGTGCGTGTCAGTCATAAGTCAAACAGTAGCGGTAAACTACCAGAAAGATGCGTGTTAGACCTTGCTAAGGATATAACACACAGATTGCGGCGGACTAAGGGGACCATTAGCCTCAACGAAGTGGAGATCATTCCAACGCTCCGGTTTCTCGGGACACCGTCGGCCGCGATGCCAATTGAGTAGGGCACGCGCCCAGGCGGCTGCATAGGGCAGATGCTGTGACCAGCGCTTTCGATGGGTATGTAACCCGACGGTCGCCCGATTGCCCTGAACCCCCGTCACCAAAGAAAGTTCAGGTAATGGCCGATCCGCAAGGACCGGCCGTTCTGTTGCCCCGACGAAAATCCCAAAGCGAATCCCAATAGCTGGATACGCTTACTCTCGTGCGTGGATCGAAGCGCGAGAGTAAGCGAGGCGGGTGGGAGCTGCGGGTCTCCCTTGCGAGGACTCGGTCGCCAACAAGTACAAGGTGAAGAGGCGTTTCAGGGAGGGTTGTCCTTGCCACATTGCGGTGTGACCCACGGAGCTGTGCCCACCTGAAAAGCGCAAGCTTGTTCCGCGTGCGGCATGTCCGTCTCGCATCTCGTACCCCGCGGGCTCGCGTCCCGCCTGCTCCGTGCGATCCGGCCAGCGGATCGCGGACCGGCGGTGCGCGAGGCGGCTGGAGCGGAAGGGCGGAGTCCCGACGTGACTGGCCAGCGCCGTGCGAAAACCTATAACACTTCCCCGCATCCTCGCAATCCTACGGAACTTTGCTATTGGCATCATCCGACGCTCAACTCGCCGGTAAGTCAACATCGCAGCCAGGACTCCCTGTCATTTGCCCGCCTGCCGTCTGGCAGATCTCACGCTCGACCTACCGGGCATTCCGGCTGGACTTTACAAGTGACCGTGGCGGGCCGGGTGGCATGACATGGTGTTGTGCGGGACCGTTTGGAGCAGGCCGTGCGCGGTCGCTGCTCGATTCGGTCCTCTTTGGCTCCATCCGGCCCGACATTGTGCAGCACAAGACTTTGCCCGAGCGAAGTCAGTGGTCGGCACCGAGAATCACAGTGATCACCTTCCGGTGGGCGGCAATTCGGGAGGCGGGTGTGATGGGTCGCTTGGCGATGATCGGCGGGCCTGGTCCGCCCGGTACTGTTTTCGCATGGACTCCTTGACATCGACTGGATGGATGCCGGCGAAGCGGGGAAGCGCGTCAACATCTTTCTTTCGACCAGCAAGGCGCTTGGATTCGTAGATGTCATGGACATCGGCGATCAGAGCCTCCACGGAGAGTTCGGGATCGGTGTCGTCGCGGAGGACAACACTGTGGGCGTTTTCGAGGAGTTCGTCGTAGCCGCGTGTTGGGCGACAGGTCATTTGATCACGACAACGACACAGAGCGCGAGGATGGAATCCATCGCATGGACGCCCACATCGTCGCCAACGAGGAAACTGTCAAGGCCGCAGACGACCCTCACATGCTGG
>JAJZXF010000095.1 GCA_021802485.1 Actinomycetes bacterium
TGGTGCAGTGCCGAAAGGCCATAACCCTGAGTAGTGCCAAGAACCAGGCCTCGACGGAAACGTCGTGCAAGCCGAAGCTAGCAAACTCATCCACCAGCTCTTTAGAGCGAGTTCCGTTGGTCGCGGTGGCGTGATGTGCGCGATGCCAGGCAAACCAAGCCAGACGGCAGGGCTAGAAGCCCCGTCCGTGAGGGCGGGGAGGTTCACCAACCACATCGGGCGATACGTGTTAGGCCTCCGTTTGCACCTGTTCTTCGTCGTCTCGTGCAGCTGGCCCAATGCCCCCTACGGAGCCGAAACCGAAACCTTTACGAACCTCAACGAGTTTAATATTCCCTGTGTTGGTGAAGTCGATCTTTGGGACCGTGATCGGAGTGCCGCGGTTGATATCGTACCGTTCATTGTTTCGATTCTGGTCTAACTCATTGGCAGATGACGTAGTGTCGGTCATGTCTCTCCTAACGCAGTCCCCAACCATACACCCCGATACTGCCAATCGTGATCAGGCTGAACGAGACAAGTCCCCACTTAAGGCACCAGGCTTCTTGGCGAAGGAGTTTGTCGTTCTCTTTCCAGCTGGCTTGGAGGCCCTGGAGCAGGATTGCGAGCATTTCCTCCAGCGTCTTCGAACTTGCGGCGAACCGTTCTAGAAGACTGGGTATGTCGGGTCCATCTTGGAACTGGCGCTTCTTCGTTGGAGGCAGTAGGGGTGTCCCGACGATGACAGTTGGAATCATGAATCCTGGCAGTGGATACCACCACCACCAACTCGGATCGTTTCCATGGGTCGCTCTCACTACAAGGAGAGCTACGACAAACGCCAGTGCAGCTGCTATGACGCCTACGGACTCAAGGTTATTTGTGCTAGCGGACTCGAGCTGTGCGGCGATCTGATCTCTCAAGATATCTGCCATAACGGAATACAGGTGTGCTAAGGAACTGAGTCCTGGCTTGTCCGACGGATCTGAAGCAGCGGAGGCACTAGGGTCCTTGTGGGGTGGGACATTGCCCCCTTCACGGCCTGTGAGCAGTTTCGCGAATAGCTGGTAAACAGGCTTGACCACTGTGACACAATCTGCGGTGACCGCTTCTAAGCACCTGACACTCGCGAATAGCCGGCAAACAGGCTTGGGAAATGTGACCCCGTTGTCAGTATTCCCCTTGACTGCCCTAAAGGCCCCTTTGTCTATCGGCGTTGCCATCGTGCTCAGGCTATCTCGGGGGTGTATCAACGGCGTGGAGTTCGGCTATCTGACGCTTGCGGCGTCAAGCGCCCCTGGCCCCCAGGGTTAGAGCCCGAGGCTTGCGGGGTCGCACCTGTCAGGTCTTAGGAGAGTTCTTACCACCGTGGTAGGCGCTTCGGAAGAACCGGTAGAAACGCTCTATCTGGCTCCAGGAGGGAATGCTGGAGGACCTGAGGGACTCACCGCTAGTGCTTCGCGGATCAAGCTGCGCGAACTTGTCGAATCGCTTGCGCATTGTTATTCGCCGCCGGTTGCTTCTTGGGGCAGTGCCACTGTTTAGAAAAAGGCCGACCTCGGTCTCGTCAGCGTGGGCGAGGGCTGCATTCACCCGGGTCTGCTTCGAGACACCAAGTTCGCGAAGCGCCTGCTGCTCCTCGACTGATTCGTCCAGGTGTGCCTGCCCGGGTTCCTCTTGGCCCAGCACAGCCCTGATAAGGGGAGTGAGGTCCCTTGCCAACTCGTAGCGATTGTACAGAAGATCGGCGCGGGCCTCGCGCATGCGCCTGCGCAACGCCGGGTGGAAGGCACGAGCGGTTAGGATGATGATCCGGGTCTCGGATGTAGACCGTTGCTTGCGTATCGCCTCAACGACTGCGACGCCTGGAAACTGGTCACCTTCGCGTTCTTCCGCAGCCGCGTCCACCACGGCAACGTCAACATCTGCCCACGATGCGATCGCAAGCGCCTCGTCATGGTCGAGTATTGCAACGACATCTATCAATGGATTGCTTCCGAGAAGCGCCGCGGTGCCACTGCGGCCTATGGCCTCATTGTCCACTATCACCGTACGGGTTCTCATGGAGTCCCACTCACTTGCATATTGGACATTTTGATCCAAGCACCGCGCTCGAGCCCACTCCCGACAGACGTCTTGGCCCAATGCATCCGGTAGGGGGACCTTGCGGGTTGCTCCTACCGGCCGCTCGGGACGAGATCGTCCTGAGATGCGTTTACCGGTCGTGGGACATAGCGTTCATACAGGAGCCGGAGGCGAGAACTTGCGTGCAGCGGCACTCCGAGAATGACAAGGAGCGCGGCGATTGACACTATTGCGAGCGCTGGGTTTGCGTGGATCAGCTCGTCCAGGAGCTGTCTGCCTCCGGGAAGTCCGATAAAGGACGAGCACATGGACATCCAGATGATCATTGATCGAAGGCGGCCCGTGACCACAGGCGCCAGCAGAACGAGACCCCAGGTAAGGTACCAAGGCTGGACAACTGGGCCAAGTGTGACCACCAAGAGCAGGGTCAATCCCATGGCTTTGATCGGCCCGATGTGGTCGCTCTTCCAGAGCAGCATGATTCCGAGAGCGCCAGCCACGCCCAAGCCGAGGACCCTTGCAACTGAGAGAACGGTGTGAGTCGGGATCCCGACCCCAATGGCATGCACGACGTGCGCGCCGATCAGCCCGACAGCTGTGACCGGGGCGAGCCACGACCTGACGGTACCCGGTGTCGCGAGGTTCAAGACCCATCCCCAGCCGAGGCCGGTCACGACTGCAAGCATCTCCATGACTGCGAGGCTGATGATGCCAGCAGTGATCATCGGCCGCAGTTTCTCGCGCCACGGTATTCCTGGCCCCATCCATTGCCAGCCGATATAGACGACCCCTATCGCGGCAGGGACCTTCACGGCTGCTGCAAGCGTGCACAGGATCACCCCCATGACCGGCCGGCCCATCTTGGCGACAGCGATGCCAGCGACGAAAAGCCCGAGCATAAGTGCGTCGTTATGCGCGCCGCCGACCAAGTTGAGCACGACGACCGGGTTTAGCACCGCAAGGGCGAATACGGCACCAGGATCGCGCCCGTAGGCCTTGGCGATCTTCGGGATAAACACAGCTATGAGCACAACGCCAAGAAGCTCGAGTAATCGCAGGGCTATCAGGTTGGGAAGCTCGTGGTGCATGCTCACCTTTGTTATAAGGCCATCGAGGAGCAAGAACAGTGGACCATATGGTGCGGGTGCGTTACCCCAGAGCGGATCCACCTGCGAGACATACCCGCCAGCGCCTAGGACATCGGGACCGTAGCGGTAGGGGCTGATGCCGTGGCTCATCATCTCGCCCTGCGCTGCGTAGCTATAGATATCCCTGGAGAACAGAGGCGGGATCACGAGCAGGGGGAGCACCCACAAGACGAAGACGATCGCAAGGCTCTTTACGCGCACGCCGGGGCGCTGTGACAGGGTCCTCGTCAGCTCGTACCAGACACGCATGAGAAGCAGCAATCCACCGTAGACAGCGACCAAGCCGAAAAACAGCCCCTGCTGACTCGCTGACGAGGACGAGTTCGAAGGAACGCCGAAGAACCATGCTCCCGGCATCTTCAAGGTGAAAGGCGAGCTTGGTTGAGCGACACCGATGACTATCGCAACGATCGCGAGGAACCCGAGCACCGCGGGCCGTATGAGCAGGCGCAGATCGCTGGTAGGGCGCGCTGTGGTGGCGTCAACGCCAAGCGAGGCCCTAGCTTCACTTGAGGACTGGTGATCGTCGCTCTCGCTGGCTGGCGGCACGAGCCGGTCCAAGGCGTCATAGATCCGCTGCCATCCCTGGATTGCTAGTCGAGTTGCTGGCGCGGTCCATCCGGATCGCGAGCCCGGCGAGGCGGGGGACCGCTCGCGGGTTACGCCCACTGGGCCCTCGGGGTCTGAGTGGTGTCCCGAACGGCCTGGATAGTCACGAGGATCCCTTCCACAGGGACCATTATCGTATTGCGAATCGTCATAATCCGAAACTTCTACCGTCTTCGCTTGTCGTCAGGAGCCTTCTTGCTAGCTTGGCCAACCGTCAAGGCCAAACGCTTTCTTGTGCCGTTCGGGCAAATCCCCAGTTGTGAACATATCACGTGTTCGTAACCTCATTGTAACAACAGATCGCGCACCTGCAAAGCCGCCCCGGCATCCTTCGAGCGGTTCCAGGCTCTGCCTGGGGGGTCGTGAAGACGGCGAGGAACGCTTGGCAAGATGCCGTGGTTGCGGGCTTCAAAGCATCCGCTGCATCACCACTATGTCCACCCACTTGCCAAACTTCCGGCCAACCTCTCTTTCGATCCCTGCCGTCGTGAAGCCACAGGAGCGGTGCAGCGCAATCGAGGCCTTGTTCTCGCTTGAGCACCTTGCGATCGCGACGTGGAAGCCGTGACCGGTGCCAAGCCTCAAAAGCTCATTGAGCAACAGCCGGCCGACGCCTCTACCACGGAATCCGTCGCTTACGTATACAGAGTCCTCTACGGTCGTCGAGTACGCAGGTCTCTGCCGGTAGGGGGAGAGAGCCCCGAAGCCTGCCACCTCCTCGTCTACAGCTACGACCGCTGGATGCGCTCCCGTGTGGCGCGATATCCATGCTCGCTGCTCTGCGATCGAACGCGGTACGAGGTCAAGGGTCACAGTCGAACCGAGCACCTCCGCGTTGTAGATCCGAGCGATCGCCTCGCTGTCTTCGATCCGGGCCGGTCTTACTTGCATTGAGTGAATGGTAGGCCGCGCGACGGGACGCGAGGGTGACGAGAGCGGCTGGCGCCGCGGTTCGGTTCAAAGACCTGAGATCGCTGGTTCCGCATCTTGGCAGCAAGGAGCAAGATCGCAGCGCCGGTGAGGAATGCAGCGAGGGAGCCTACGTACAGTCCAGCCTTGGACGCGTTGAGCGCGACGGGGTGTCCCGCGAATGCTGCGCGAGCGAATAGCAACGGTACCGTGAAGCCGACGCCCGCGATTGCAGATCCTCCTGCAATCTGGAGCCAGCTGACACCGGTAGGCCGGTGGGCAGCGTGTAGTCGTACCGCGAGCCAGCAGAACAACAGGATTCCACCGAGCTTTCCTGCAACCCGGGCCGCGGCGATCCCGGCAAAGACGCCTGCCGCGCCGTTCCGGCTGCTCAGAAGGCCGGCTTGGATAGCAAAGCCAGCGTTCGCAAGGCCAAATATAGGAAGGACTGCGAAGCTGGACGTGAAGTGCAATCCAGACCAGAGGCGATCTGAGCGCTTTCCAGCAGGCATCAGGAACCCCACGGCGGCCCCAGCGAGCGCCGCCTCGATTCCCGCGCGAGCGAGCAGGAACCACAAGGCTGCTCCAGCGAGCAGGTAGGGTGCAGTCACGCTGACCCACCTGCGCATCAATGCCGTGGCGGCAATGAGGACGAACGCTGCGATCAGCGGGATCGCATCGATGTGTGCCGGGTAGAAAGCTGCCAGCATGATGATTGAGCCCATGTCGTCTGCTATTGCAAGTGCGAGAAGGAACATCCGCAGCCCGGAAGGCACAGCACGACCCAACAGAGCGAGCGCTCCGAGAGTGAAGGCGATGTCCGTCGCCATCGGGACACCCCATCCCTTGGCCTGATCCGTCCCGATCGTCGTAGCGAGGTATATGGTTGCGGCTCCCACCATCCCGCCGAGAGCACCGATCAGCGGGAAGAGAGCGTTGCGCATGTGCTTGAAGTCGCCTTCCCTCCACTCCCGCCCAAGCTCTTCACCAACTACGAGGAAGAATAGGGTCATAAGGCCTTGGTCGACCCATCCGCGAAGGTCCGTTACCGAGCCGTTCAGGCCCGCAACGTTTACCGGAAAGCGCCAAAACGAGGCGTAGCTGCTATGCCAGGGGCCGTTTGCCCAGAACATGGCTGCAAGAGCGGCGAGGGCCAATGCGAGACCGCCTGCAGCTTCGTTGTGGATCAGCGATGTCCAGCGTCGCTCGTCAGGTGGATCCGATATTGGATCGCTCATGGGGTTAATTGGCAACTTGGGCGGCACAGCGGTCCCTTTTCCGTAGGAGGCTTCTATGCCGACCAGGCTTCCCGGCTCACCGAAGCTCCAGGTTAGCTCACGCGCGCTCCGAGGGACTCCGGGGCTAGGACGTGGAGTGGAACCAGCTGGTCAACCAGGATCATCGCGGGGATGAGACGATTTCAGGGGCTGTCGCCGACTTGAATCGCGAGCTCGGGGTCGCAGGGTCCTACAGCGGGCCACAGATCTCGAAGGACAGCCATTTCTCGAGAGGACCAATCCATGACCTTGGAGCAGCGACCAGACCCCGAGCAGCTCGACTTGATCTGCGACTTGGGAGCACACCCAAATGCTTCACCAAGCGACCGGCTCCCTATTGGGTGCTGACCAGAAGGCGGATCAACCGAGCGTCCAATTCAAACGCCGTAGGTACTCTGCAATTACCTATTGAAATTCGAGCAGACTAACGTTGAAATTGTCATCACAGGGACCGAGCGAACCGTGGGTTGTGCCACTAGTGATGGCTTACCGTGGCGGCCATTGGAGTCGCACCGAGACCCCGCTTGTTCCTCCGGGGGTGAGTAACGGTAAGTTTGAACAACTTGTGAGCGTGTCGTGCGTGAGCGAGACATTTTGCGCGGCCGTCGGAGGCATTCAATTTCGTTCGCAGCCACGTCCTGGGGTTGGTCTTCTATCGCCACGGCCCTCACAAGCGATGGTTGCCATCTTCAACGGCGCCTCCTGGTCTTTTCAGTTGCTTCCGGGCTCGGGACATCTCCGTAGTGTGTCATGTGCTACAACGACACTCTGTATGGCTATCGGGACTGGTAGCTTCGCAGCTGGCACGAGCACGACGAAGGGCGCTCGATCCTCCAAGAGGGAGGCGACCGCATACGTCTATAACGGCAGGACCTGGGCGTTCAGCAAGATGCCAAGCTCCCTTGTCGAAGCTCATCTGAGAAGCGTGTCACGTGTGAGCGCTGTCTTCTGCGAGGCAGTTGGCCGCACGACCTCGGGTTTTCAGCTGAGTGCTGCAAGTGCATCTAATCAGGTGGCGCCTGACAAAGCAGTCATTGAGAACTACAACGGTGTGCGCTGGGCTGCCCAGGAGAGTGCAGGACGCCTCGTCGCCTCCGAACTCGAAGGCGTCTGAACCGGAAATAAGGAGCGCTAAGTGCTCTGCCCTGCGGGTTTCCGAGCCTCGCGACGTCGCCGCAAGGGGACATTGGGGCTCATGTGTGAGCGCTGTGTTCTGTGAGGCTGTGGGGAGCGGTTACCCTGTCGAGGGCATCCGTGGTGTCGGCAAGCGAAGCAGGCTCATGCTCGGTATGCGCCGAGCGCTCGTTGAGAAGTTCAACGGCATCTCTTGGACAAGTCAGCCAGATCCATCATCAGTCCCTCCCCGGAGTCAAGAACTGCGTGCTGTGTCGTGCTCTACGATGACGTTATGTGAGGCGGTGGGTATGTGGGGATACGTCAGGCGCATCGCTGGAGGACCGCTTACCCTCGGATACAACGGTAAGCGTTGGTTGCTTCAGGGTAATCCGCTTGAACCTCCGTTCACTGTGACCTTCTTTGACTCTTACAAATACGTGAAGCTTCTCCTTCTATTTGATGTTTCTTGCGCAGGATCCACCTGTGAGGATGGCGGTACGGTCCAGCCTGGTGGCGAGGTTGGACATTCGATGAGTGCGGGTTCTCGCACAATCCTCGTTGAGAAATTCCCGGCCAGCTCGTTGATGAGTCGAGTGCGTGTCCACGGGTCACTTCCCCGGCGGTCCGGGTGAAGATGACCGGGGCCCGTGGTTGGGACCTTTCGTGAGTCGCCTAATCCTAAGTTCCCCTCCAGTGAGCGGGCAAGATGTCGCCCATCGCTTCCGGGAACAGGTGTTTCTTGCTCATTCGCCGGGCTCAGCGTAGGCATGTAATACGTGCGTTGTTGGAAAATAACCCACGTTCCGCAGGTCGGGAAGCCGTTCAGCGTGAGTTTCGCACAGACTCACGTGAGCTTGTAGGCGCTCAAGGGGACTCGGGTGGCCGGGGATCTTGCGCTGCCATGTCTCGAGGGCGAGCGCAAGTCTCGCCTCTCATGTAACATACACTCGTGTATGTTACAGCTATGTCTGATAGCTCTTTCTTTGGCCGTAGCCGCGAGCTCGAGATCCTGAACGGCGAGCTTGAACGGGTTGTCACCTCAGGTTCGGGCTGCCTCATGGCGATCCGGGGAAGACGCCAGGTTGGCAAGTCCCGGCTTGTCGAGCATTTCCTTCAACAGGGTAGGGTCCCCTATGGATCCGTCGTCGGCCTGAAGGGAACGCCGGTCGAGGTCCAGATGCACAGGGCTCTCGAGACGCTTCGATCCTCGACGCGTCCACTTCCAGGTCTCGATGCCGTGACTGCCGTGACCCCTTCCAACTGGTACGATCTCCTTTCCCGATTGGGTCTGGCGCTTGGGAGCGACCCTGCGATCCTAGTCGTGGACGAGTTTCCCTGGGCAGAGGAGGCCAGTCGCGGGCTCGACGGCCTCCTGCAGTCGGTTTGGGACCAGGACCTGAGCCGCCGCCCAGTCCTCATGATCCTCGTCGGCTCCGACCAGGCAATGATGGATCGGCTGTTCGCCCACGACCGGCCACTTTTCGGCCGTCTCGATCAAACTGTGGTCGTCCAGCCGTTCAACCCGGCCGAAACCGCACAGGCTCTCGGCGGTGTTCGCAGTCCCATGGCGGTCTTCGACGCCCAGCTCGTGACCGGCGGTTTCCCCGAGCTTGTCACTCATGCGAGACGCTTTGGCTCGCTCACCAAGCTCGTCGAGGATGCGCTTTCTCGCCCCCACACCGTGCTTGCTGACGTGGCTCAGATCAACCTTGGCGGAGAGCTGGCCGACGCAGGCAACATCCGCGTGGTGCTCGAAGCGATCGGAGCAGATGAGATCGGCGTAGTCAATTTCTCTCGGATCGCCTCGACTCTCGGAGGGAGCAGAGCCGCTGAGACGGCGATCGTCCGGGCGATGGATGCCCTTGTGGGGGTCAAGCGTATCGTTGCAGTTGATGTCCCAGCTGGTCGCCGGAACGAGCGTCTCAAGCGCTACCGGATCGCGGATTCGTACCTGCGATTCTGGTTCGCCTTCGTCGCGCCGCATTTGCGCAACATCGAAGTGGGCCGATCAGATCTCGCGGTCAGGGCATTCCACAGTTCGTGGGCCACATGGCGAGGAAAGGCGATAGAGCCCCTCCTCCGCGAAGCCCTTCTCCGTCTAGCCCCTCGTCTCGCCCCGCCCCTCGATGGCATCGAATCGGTCGGTGGATGGTGGGACCGAAGCGGTATGTACGAGTACGACATCGTGGCCTCGAACAGGAGTAGCGCCGTTGTGGCAATTGGGTCGATCAAATGGCGCGAAAAGGGTTTTTTCGATCCTCGCGATCTCGCTACGTTGGGCAAAGCCCGCTCGGTGATACCTGGCGCCGAAAGAGCGAGCCTCGTTGCTGTGGCGCCGCAGGGCGCGACATCTGGGTTGGCCGCAGATCTGGTGCTTGATGCGGGAGACCTGCTCGGTGCGTGGGTATGAACTACCCGCCCTTACGGACGGGGCAGTTCACCGGTTCACGGATAAGGTGCCTCGCGATTAGCCACTAAACGGGGGAGCGGGAGGGGGAGGTTCCCTCTCGCCACTGACCAAAGACGACAAGATGCCGACCCGAGCACACCCCGAGAATGGCCTCGTGATGCTGAGGGGCTCGCTTTACACGCTTCGACGCCGCTGCGGGAAGCCGAACTGTCGTTGCGCGAGCGGTGATGTACACGAAAGCCCTGCGCTCGCGTACCGAAGTGCCGCCAGGACCGGGACGCTCAGCCTCACTGGGGCTGACATCGAGGAGGTGAGGGCCGCGCTCGCCCGCTATGACCTTGCCCGAAGAGAGCTCGACGCGCTCGCTGATGCAGGCATCGCTGCCTTGACCGCGCGCCTCGCTGCTCGCCGCCAGCGGCGAGTGTCATGAGCACGCACCAGAAGGCCTGGGGTACGGTGCTCGATACCGTGAGGTCGCGCGTTCACCGCGCCATCCTTTGGGCTGTTCTGTGAGCTCATGTGCGCATGGGCACTTGTGACCGCACGGCGCTCCATCGTCTCGATGGTCGATGTGATGGACCCGTCCACCCGAGGCGCGCACGATGCCTATCACCGCCTCGTTCGGGCTGGCTCCTCGTCGCTAACGGCTTGCTTCTTTGCACTCGCGAAGCTCGTGGTCGCGCTGGTACCTGACCCATCTCG
>JAJZXF010000096.1 GCA_021802485.1 Actinomycetes bacterium
GGCAGCCACCAGCCAGTACCCGCCACTAATGGGATCCAGCGCCATACCGACAATCGGCTTGTTGAGAGCACGACCGCCCATCGAGCCGAAGAACTTAGCGTTCCCAAAGCTGAAGATGCCACCATCGGAGGCCACGAACCGGTAGCCCTGGCCGTCAGGAGTCGCAGTCATACCGACGATTGGCTTATTGAGAGCCCGACCGCCCATGGAACCGAAGAACGGGGCGTGGAAGCTAAAGATGCCTCCGTCGGCCGCAACCAGCCAATACCCGCCGGTTGCAGGATCTGCAGCCATGCCAACAATCGGCTGGTTCAGTGGCCGGCCACCCATGGAGCCGTAGAAGGGGGCGTTGAAGCTAAAAATACCGCCGTCGGATGCCACTTCCCAATACCCGCCTGTCATGGGATCTTCAGCCATGCCAACTATCGGCTTGTTCAGCTTCCTGCCGCCCATCGAGCCGTAGAATGGTGCGCCGAAGCTGAAGATGCCCCCGTCGGATGCCACGAACCGGTAGCCCGTGCCGCCTGGAGTGGATGTCATGCCAACGATTGGCTTGTTCAGCGGCCTGCCGCCCATGGAGCCAAGGAACGGGGCGTGGAAGCTAAAGACACCGCCGTCGGCAGCGACCTGCCAGTACCCGGTTGCAATCGTCGGTGGTGGTGGCGGTGGGCAGGTTCCATAGCCATAGCCATAGCCATAGCCATAGCCGTAGCCGTAGCCGTAGCCACAGCCAGCGCTCGAGGAAGTAAATGAAGTCGTGACCAGGGCGGTTGAGATCAGACCAGCCAGCAAAAGAGCTGATAGAGCAGATGGCACTGGGTTCTTCCGCAATGTCCTTACAATTCGTCTAGGGCTCACTTGACTCCTGTCCTCCATCGTTCATCTTTCCAGCACTTCGCTGGCCGATCGTCTCGGTGTTCATTACCTGTGTTGCTTTACTATTTCTGCTTCACCAACCGCGGCAGTGCGCAATCGTGGCATCTATCTCGTCACTGCTGCGGCTGCCTACCGTACAAGCATCGGCACACATGCGTAATCACTTGACCACCTTGCTTGCTACGGGCCTCTTGCTTCCGCTTTAATTGTGCCTCACACGCTATCGTTTTTATACCTGCACAGGTTTTTGTATTCTCTTACTTTCTTTTCGCTTCTTGATTCTTATTACTGCTTGTTATCAGTACTACACGATACTACTTGATATTACTGCACAATACCGTACTGCTTAATGACTACCTAACGCTACCTCTCCAAGCCACCGAGGCACCGCGGGACTACATTGACTAGTTAGCGTAACACGGTTCGAGTGCTCACTCAAGCATTTCGTTCGGCGGGGGAGTTCGGCTTGAGTGCTCACTCAAGCACCCCTGTCGGCTGGCGGCTGGACGAACGGGCACTGCGTCTCTCCCACACCCCGGTCCCGATGATGCTGGCCAGGATAAGGATGAATGTCCCGCCTGAGACCGCGTAACCCGCCATGATCCACTGCCATGGACCGTAACGAACAACCGTAGCCCCACGCCCGGCCGGAACGGCAAGATTTCCATCGGCAAGCTCGACCGCGCCTCCTTCGGGTGACTTCCATCCCGGCTCGTACGGTTGGGAGAGCTCGATCCAGGACCCGCGACCAGGTCCAACCTCGAAGGCGACCTGCGACACTTTGTGCGCAAGAGCGTGCGCTTCGCTACGCGCCGTGCCTGAGAACCGAGACGTCTTTCGGGGATGGGACCGCTGAGGTGTAGCGCCATAGTACCTCGCCAGTATCCCGGGCCACGCCGAAGTCGACGTACGCTCTGGAGCGCGAGCCAGCCTCCTGCCTGCATAGACGCTCGCATCGTTGCGCCATAGGTCGAGGCTGCGCGTATCGAGAACCTTGGTGAGATCACTTTGATGGTTCAGCCATCGATACCCCCTCCAGTCCACCGTCTTCGCGAGCGCGATCCAACGAACCCCCAGAGGTGCGACGAGGTGGCCAAAGGAGTGGATCGCGCTGCCGTTCTCCAGCACGTACTGGAGGAAAGCGGACCGCCGGGAGGTAGAGTTGGAAGGCACCCCAGGCAGCTGGATATTGTCGCCGGATATCACGTCGCGCGTGAACGATCCCGGGGCGGGGTTCGAGATGATCATCCCATGGGTAAATGGAAACGACAGATAAAGGTGCCAGGGCAGGAACAAGAGCTTTCCCTCACCGGCCCCCATCACCGCGTTCGCGTGGGTCCACGAAGCAGGCGGGTGGCTCACTGCAACCTGGCCATCCAGGCCGCCGAAGAGCGTGGGTGTATATGCGAGCGGCAGCGCCAGAGCGAGCACGCTCACCACAACTCGTCCTGAGAACGCTCGGGCCTGCATCACGAGATGCTCCACTCCCCAAGCAAAGAAAACCGAGTAACCAAGTGCCAGGAGAGAAGAAAACTTCTCAGGCTCGCGCATTGTGTCGAAGAAAGGAAGATGGAAGTAGGCCCACGAGAAGACCGCGCCCGTAGGTCCCTGGGAGCCCATGGCGAGAAAGTAGCCAGCGACTCCAGCGACAAGGAGAATCACGGCAAGGGCCCGACGATCGTCCTTCAGGACCGTTCCGCCCTCTCCGGCATCGTCTCCAATCCCACGTGTTCCACCGCCATTGACCTCGAAACCATTCCTTCGCAAGCCCTCACGAACCCCGACGGCAACTACGATCAGGATCGCGAGGAGGATGAACGGCCAACCTGTAACTACATACTTGGCGAGGACGGGACCCACCCGCCAGAAGCCGTAGAGACCGGCGACGTTGACAAAAAGGCCGAGGTGAGGATCGCCAGTAGTCCGGAAGGCCTCGAAGTTCCGCTGACCCACAGTGACCGGGAGCTGATGCCCGAGAACAGGCACAAGCACGTAGATGCTCATCACGACGAGCGCGGCGCCGACGCTCAGTATCCAGATCCAAGCTTGCTTTGTGAAACGGCAGCTGGCCAACGCGCCGACAAGCAGGAGGCCGCAGATCCAGGTGTAGTGAACCGCACACCCGACAGCAGCGGCAATCCACAAAGCAGGCGCAAGGCTCCGCACACCTTTGACCCGGCGAGCCCTAACAAGGGACGCGGTCGCATACGGAACCAGCGCGTAGCCAAGAAGAAACGCTATTTGCCCAGCAAACAAGCGATCGAAGACAAAGGGGTTCACGCAGTAGAGCAAGGCTGCGGCACTTCGGCGCACGACCGCCGCGGCTGGCGAGCGCCCACCAAGGCCGCTTGGATCACCCGGCCTGGAGTGGATCTCGACCCAGCCAATGTCGGCAAGTCGCGATATGCCCACAGCAGCGATCGGGAAGAACGCCATTACGATCAACCACGTAGCGACAGAGCCCAAGGCCCTGCCAAGGGCAGCAGTGACCAGCTGGAATGGGAGACCGGCTACGAGCCCACCATTGAGTCCGTAAAACGACGAGTTGGGAAGAGCCGGATGTGGACCAAGAACCCAGTCCAGAAGATAAAGGCGCCCGCCCCCGATGAACGGGTAGCAGACCGCAACAGCTATCAACGTACCGAGGATCGCAGAGACAACATCCTGACGTCCCCAGCTCGACCAAGGTTTCTCTGCTGCGTACGGGCCGCCGGGTGGCCCGAAAACGAAAAAGCGTCGCGCGGCACGAACGACGCGACGCTCGACCCAAGAGCCCAATCGCGGGGGAGCCTCATCGCTGGCCAAGATCGATGGTTCCGCACCTACGCGGATCATGCAGCCGGCAATCCCCTCGCGCAAGCTACTTCAACCAGCTCCTTCGCAAGCAGCACGGGCGTGCGCTCGAGTACTTTGCAACCGCCACGAGGCTCACTTGGGTTCATCGGAACACCCACCAGTACGAGATGCGCATGGAATTGCCACGAAGCATCTCCCGAGCATGGCAGAATGTTTGAGATGGACTTGGAGATGGACGCAAACATGGGCGTGGTGCGCTCGGACGCGGTAAGTACAAATGGTCATTTGACCCCTCTCGGCATGCCTGCCAGACTACGTTCGAGTCTCCACTCGAGTTTCGCTGGGAACGGTGGTCTGTCATTTCTCATCGCAATGTCAGCGGTGAACCTGTCCAACTTCATCTTCCACATAGTCATTAGCCGGATGCTCGGCCCAGCCTCCTACGGTGCGCTCGGCGCCTTGCTTGGGATCATAACGGTTCTCACCGTTCCCATCGCAGCGGCCCAGGCCGCTATAACTCAAGCCGCTGCCGAAGGTGACACCGTCAGTGACGGCAGTGCCCGCCCGCGGCTTGCTGGTGTCCTCAAGTGGGTGATCGCAGGGGGGATTGGGGCCCTTGGCCTGACTGCAGCCAGCTCTTCGGTGATCGCAAGCTACCTGCATCTCCACTCGCTTGAACCGGTCTTCTTCCTCGGGCTGTGGCTACTGCCTTCGATCGTCGCCATCCTTCCCCAGGGCGTACTGATCGGACGGCTGAGTTTCAAACCGGTAGGCGTTGCCCTCACAATCGGTGCTGGCGGGAGGCTGGTTGCTGGGGTAATCCTTGTCAAAGCGGGCTACGGCGTAGACGGGGCGATGCTTGGAACCGCTATCGGGGCGGGAATATCCTGCCTTCTTCTCCTATGGCACCTACGCGGCCAGTTCACGCCGCGCTTTATGTCCAAAGCACGTCGCAAAGCAGAGCACGGGGCCTACAACACAAGGAGTTCAGGCCGCGAAATGCTTGGCTCCGAAGGTCTGGACGGCGAAGGACTCGGAGTGAACCTTTCGGTGGCGGGGCTTTCAATAGCTGCGCTTACGGGCTCAGCTGTGTTTCTCGGGATCGACACATTCCTCGCCCGACACTTTCTCACAGCGTCAGCGGCGGGGTTCTACGCAGCAGCAGCCGTAGCGGCGCGCATTGCCCTTTTCCTCCCGAGCGCAATCGCACTCATCGCTTTCCCTCACTTCGTCACCAGCCGTTCGAAAGGCGACAACGTTGCTGGACGCCGACATCTGATGCATGCCATTGGCGGGATTGGACTCCTTGGCACCGCGTCTGCGATCTTCATCGCGGCCTTCCCCAGCCTGGTCGTGGATGTGCTTTTCGGATCGCACTACTCCACCTCCGCGGCGGTGGTAGGAGTCCTCGCCGTGAGTGCTGATGTGATGGGCCTAATCACACTCCTCGTCTACTACCACCTCGCCCGCAAATCCGCACTTGCCGCGCTTGGATGGATAGGGTCGATAGCCGCGGGTGTCCTTATCGGTGTCTTCCACACGAGTCCAGAGTCCATCGCAGTGGTCATGCTGACAACCACGAGTCTGGTGCTCGCTGGCATGCTGCTACCGGCCTTCAGATCATGGGCATTCAGGAAGTCAGCTGAGCCACCCTCTCATACCGCGGGAAACATGTGCTCATCGCTGTGGTCGGCGAAGCCAGAGGTCGACCTTACCGTTGTTGTCCCGTTCTTCAATCCAGGCGAGCGTCTGGACAGCCACATTGCCTCTGTAGTGAAGACCCTCGAAGAGACGGGGCGCAGCTTCGAGGTCATTGCGGTGTCGGATGGGTCGACAGATGGCAGTATGTCCAGGCTCGTCGAGACTGCACCACAATCGGTACAGGTCGTCGCCCTGCCTCATAACCAGGGAAAGGGCGAGGCCCTCCGGCTTGGAATGGCCATGGGAAGAGGACGCTACGTCGGGTTCATAGATGCCGATGGCGACATCCCCGCAGAGATCCTGCGCTCCTTCGCGGCAATTGCGACCGGCAATGGCCCCGATATTGTACTCGGCAGCAAACTCCACAAGTCCTCGCAAGTCATCTACCCTCCGGCACGGAGGCTCTACTCCTTTTCCTACCGGATGATGAATCGGGTGCTGTTCAACCTCAACGTGAGCGACACCCAGACCGGGGTAAAGCTCGTACGCCGCGATGTTCTAGCAAACGTGCTCCCGCGGATGCTCGAAAAGCGCTTTGCATTCGACCTGGAGCTACTCGTCGTCGCCCACAGGCTTGGGTATCGCCGTCACGCAGAGCTGCCGGTGACGATACGCGAGCGGTTCACGAGTACGATCTCGCTCAGAGCGGTGAGAGGAATTGTCCTCGACACCCTCGCCATCTTCTACCGGCTTCGCCTGATCCGTTACTACGACGTTCCCCACGAGCCACCGTCATTTTCTATCCTCACGACCAGCGGCGTCACTGCACAAGTTGGCACCCCGTGACCCGAATCACCGCCAGCGGTGATTCGGTAAACGCGTCTACGGAATCACCCGCCTAACACCATGGCAGGCCAAGATAACGAGGGAAACGAGCACAAAAGCAAAGTGCAAGAAGGGACAAAGGTAAAGAGAAGTGAGCTACTGAACCAGTGAGAATCATCGTGTTCAACTGGAGGGACATGGCCCACCCGCTCGCTGGCGGGGCAGAAGTTTATACCCACAACGTCACCCGTGCATGGGTAGACCAGGGTCATGACGTAACCCTCTTCTGCGCAGCGGTCGATGGAGCACCCGGCGAAGAGGTAGCTGACGGCGTCAGAACGGTGCGTCGCGGTGGTCGTCATAGCGTCTATACCCAGGCGCGGCGTTTTTATGTCGCGGAGCGCTCCGGCACGTACGACCTGGTGGTCGACGAGGTGAACACAAGGCCCTTTGGATGCCCACGCTGGGCCGGCACCACTCGCGTTGCAGCCCTGGTTCACCAAGTAGCCCGTGAGGTGTGGCATCAAGAAACTGCAATTCCCGTGGCCCTCCTCGGACGCTACGTTCTGGAACCACGCTGGCTCGCCGCGTACCGGGATGTCCCGGTGATGACGGTGTCGGAATCGAGCAGGGCGTCCCTCGCGGAATACGGCCTCTCGAACATAACCGTCGTACCCGAGGGCTTTACCGAACCACCTGATTTCGCAGGTCCGAACGGAACACGGCCCCCGAGAGAGGGTCGGCCAACGCTAGTCTGGGCCGGCAGGCTTGCTCGAAACAAGCGCCCGCTTGATGCACTCGAAGCGTTCGAGCGTGTGCGGGAGGAAGTGCCCGACGCCCAGCTGTGGATCATCGGCTCCGGACCAATGGAGCACCTGCTCAGAGCCGCCGCCCCAGATGGCACCACGTTCTTCGGCCGCGTTCCAGAGGTCGAGAAGTACCGGCTATTTGCTCGCGCACACGCGCTAATCGCAACCTCTGTGAGGGAGGGCTGGGGGCTGACGGTCACCGAGGCAGCATCCGTCGGAACACCCGCAATCGCCTACAACGTCCCGGGTCTTGCGGACTCCGTAACTGCATCGAAAGGCTGTATCGTCCGCCCATCACCAGGCGCCCTGGCAAAGAAGATAGTCGAACTCCTTCCCTCCTGGGTCGATGGGGTCATGCCGGACGTCATTCCTGGTGGCGTGTTGCCATGGAAGGATGTCGCATCCCTGCTCCTTGAGGGGATGCTCTCCGATCGCAGCGCAGAACAGCGGACCCGCAGCAAAGCCGGCAGGGTGAGGACAGCAAGGACCACCGGTGACCTTGCCGGTACGCCGGTGCGTCCCAATAGGACCTTGCGATGATTGCACCCTCCTGCACGGGGTGATCGCGGTCAATGGCCGTTTCCTCGGCCTCCACGTCACCGGCATTGAACGCTACGGCCGAGAGGTTCTCCGCTTGCTGGAACCCACCGAGGTGCGAGTAGTCGGCCCGCCAGCACGGGCTGCGGGGAGCGCCGGATACCTCTGGGAGCAGGGCGTGCTTCCGCGTCTCCTGAAACCCGGCGAGATACTTTGGAGCCCCACCAATTCTGGTCCGTTGACAGTGCGGAACCACGTTCTCACCCTGCACGACGCGGCGGTCTTCGATCACCCGGAGTGGTTCTCGCGCAAGGTGCGTTACACCTATGCAAACCTCGTCGCAAGGGTCGCAAAGCGTGCTTTGGAGGTCACCACTGACTCGGAGTTCGCCAAGGAGCGCCTGGTGGACCGGGTCGGGCTCGACCCGGCAAGGATCACGGTAGCTCCCGGCGGCGTATCGCTCTTGCGTTCATCCGAGCGCGGGCAACCGAATTCGAGCCCTGCAGTGCCACGCGGCCGCTCAGATCCAGACGCCACCCCGCTACCGGCGGGCATCGAGGAGCCCTACGTGCTAACGGTCAGCACAATTGAACCGCGCAAGAACTTGGAGCGACTCCTTTCTGCCTGGAGGGTCGTCTCGAAACAACACCGCGGGCTCAAACTCGCGGTGGTTGGCGCAACAAGCAACCTGTTCAGCCACGTCTCGCTGGAGCGAACGCCTGATAGCGTGGTGATGCTCGGGTACGTGAGCGACCACGATCTCCAGGCTCTCTACTCCCGCTCGGAGCTGTTCGTGTATCCTTCCCTTTACGAAGGATTCGGGTTGCCACCGCTTGAAGCCATGGCCGTCGGCACGCCCGTGGTGGCTTCCGACATCCCCGCCCTTCGCGAGACCCTCGCCGGCGCTGCACGTCTGGTTGACCCCAACGACCCGTCTTGCATTGCAAATGAGATCTCCGCAGTACTAGACGACCCTTCGCTCCGGAACGCTCTGGTGGACGCTGGTACCGAAAGGGCGAGCAAGTACACCTGGCAGCGCACGACCGATGCTCTCATGGCTGTGTTCCGCCGAGTTCAAATGGAGGTCGCCTCGTAGAACCGATCGGTACCTAACGCGCAAGCTCCTGGTGGGTTCCTCGCGTCCGGAACTACCAGCATGAAGCGCAACTTGGGGCGCTCACCTGCCGCGCGTGCCTACCGGCCTCAATCTGAGCGAAACTAGTACCTATGCCTCTATACGAGCGGCACCCAGTCAGCATGCCTGTGATCCGACCCGTCCTCGTCGCAGCCCTCGAGGGCTGGATCGATGCCGGCCTTGGCGCCGCGACCGCGATGGCCGGCCTCCTCGCTGAGATTCCCACCGAAACTCTGGCCACCTTTGACACGGATGAGTTCTTAGACCAGCGGGCCCGTCGACCAACCGCCGTGATCGTAGACGGCGTGATGGAGAGCCTCACCTGGCCTGAGATCCAGCTCAGGGTTGGAGAAGACCTGGAGGGACACAGCATTGCTTTCCTTGTTGGGCCGGAGCCCGACATACACTGGAGAGTCTTCGTGGATGCGATCATGGAGCTCGCAATCGACCTCGACGTACGCATGTTAGTTGGCCTCGGCGCCTTTCCAGCACCCACTCCGCACACCCGGCCTGTGCGCCTAGCTGCCACTTCCACCGACGGAGAGATTGCGCACAAGATCGGGTTCGTCCAAGGCAGCATTGAGGTCCCAGCGGGAGTCGAAGCCGCCCTTGAGATGGCGTTTCGGGACGCAGGGATAACGGCCGTTGGTCTGTGGGCGAGGGTACCCCACTACGCGTCGGGGATGCCTTACCCCGCTGCCAGCGCGGCCTTGGTAGACGGTCTGGTGTCAGTCGCGGGGTTGTCTATTGACTCTTCAGAACTCCACTCGGCAGGCGACAGCGCAAGGACCCATGTGGAAGAGCTGATCGCCGAGAACCCAAAGCACATGGAGATGGTGCGCCAACTGGAAAAGACTATGGATGCAACGGAGGGTAATGCCTTGGACCTGGGAATCGTTCCCTCGGGCGACGAAATCGCCGCCGAGCTTCAACGCTACCTGAACAATGAGCGCTGAGCGATGAGTCCACGAGGACGACACATGTCCACCAAGGGACGCGGCCTCGGTCTGTCAGGCCGCAAGGCTGGTCTTGATACGCTGGCCAGAACGAAGGGTGGTCTCTCCGTCGGCTTGCCCCGATCAAGAATCGTCTATGCAGTGCTTCTCGTAGCAGCCGTCGCCGTGATCGGCGGCGGGGGGTTCCAACTCGCACGTTCCGTTCCCCGCCCGAGCATCCAAGCTGCACTGCCCGCGGCCATAACGGTCCCCGGACAGCGCCCAGCGCTTCCATGGCCCGCTACAGGCGAGGAGGCAGTCGGCATAGAAGGCATGGGGACCATAGCCACCCACGGAGGCAACTCGCCAACACCACTGGCGAGCCTCGTAAAGATGATGACGGCTCTCGTGGTCCTCCAAGACCATCCCCTTGGCGCTACAGCGGAGGGCCCCTCGATCACGATCACCCCTGCTGACGTCGTCGCTTACCAGCTAGACCTGCTCACACAGCAATCGGTGGTAAAGGTCGCGGCAGGCGAGACCCTGACCGAGCGCCAGGCGCTCGAGGCAATGCTCATCCCGTCTGCGAACAACATCGCCGCTATTCTCGCAACCTGGGACGCGGGAAGCGAAGCGGCATTTG
>JAJZXF010000097.1 GCA_021802485.1 Actinomycetes bacterium
CGGCCTGTATGCCGGCTATGCGAGCAGCGCCCAGCACGTCACCCTTGGTGATCGCGTTGCTTGCCACCTTTACGGTCGTCTCGGGGCTCATGCTAACCATGCAGCGTGCCACAGCCCTGCGATGTGTCGGCTCCTTGGGGGTAACGTCGATCATCCTCGCCCCGCCCAGCGGGTCCAAGCGCACAAGTCCTTGATCGGTCATGCGTGAAGTCTACGCCATGAGGAATCGACCTTCTCCAGCTGGCTCGAGATCACCTCGCGTCTGTCAGGCCATCCCTGGATTAGGACCCACGAACCTTTGGCAGCCGAATTGCTGCAAAGGTCACGATCTCAGTGGGTCCGGTGGTCAACTGCGTTGGGCAGGCGCCGAGGCTCGGCACGGAGCCTCTATAATATAGTCATACTGTCCGGAGCCCTCCTGACCGTCGGAGCTTGCAGCGAGGGTGCCGCGGGATAGGACCGAGGAAGATTGACCGTATCGCCACTCTTCGATATTCGCCGCAATCCCGTGAACGGCAATATGGTTTAAGAGTTCGCATACAGCGTTACGGGTCGCAAAGACTCACAGGTTTACAAGATCAAGGAAGTTCAAGAACGAGGAGTCCAGGAATGCCCACGTACGAGTACACGTGCAAATCGTGTGGTGACCACGTGGAGGTGGTCCAGTCCTTCAAAGACGACCCGCTGACGACATGTCCGTCATGTGGTGGAATACTGCGCAAAGTATTCGGCAACATTGGAATCGTCTTTAAAGGCAGCGGCTTCTACAAAACCGACAACCGCTCCGGGAGCCACTCCAAACCGAGCGCCCCCCAAAGCGCCGAGCCATCAAAGCCCTCGGGCACCGACGTGTCATCGCCCAAAGCGCCATCACCAAACCAGAAGGTGGCTAGCACCTCCCAAGGCAACTCCAGTGGAGCAGCGCCCGCGCAACGGGCAGCATCCGGGGGAGACTGACCCGAGGCAACCAGCGCAAGCTCACGGCTAAGAAGTTCTGAAGTCTTCAGGTCTTGGCCAACTTAACGTAGCAAACGTGCTGGTAACGGCCGCTCGCCCTTGCCAAGAAACCATTACTTCACCACCTTCCTAATGTTGTGTCTCGCTCTTAACCGGCGATTCGTTGAAGGGTCACCCGAGCCCGGCGAACCTTCTCCAGGGCCTCCTCGGCGGTGGCGATCCACACGAATGGCTTGGGGTCGTCGTTGTTGGCCTCAAGGTATGCCTCGATCGCGGCAATGAGCTCGGGTACAGAGCCGAACACGCCGCGGCGTATCGCCTTGTTGGTCAGGTTGTTGAACCAACACTCGACCAGGTTGAGCCAGGAGCTCGACGTCGGCGTGAAGTGCAGGTGGAAGCGGGGATATGTTTGGCCGGCCAGGCCTTGACGTTGGGGTGGTTGTGGGTCCTGTAGTTGTCGAGGATCATGTGGATCTCGAGGGCCTTGGGGACCTCCCGGTCGATGCGACGGAGGAACTTTACGAACTCGGTGTTGCGGTGCCGGGGTACACAGCAGCCGATGACGACCCCGGTGAGCACGTTGAGCGCCGCGAATAAGGTAGTGGTGCCGTTGCGTGAGTAGTCATGGGTCATTGCGTAGGCCCGGCCCTTGTTCATCGGCAGGCTCGCCTGGGTGTGCTCGAGAGCCTGGATCTGGCTTTTTTCGCCCAATGCACAACACGACCGCCTTGTCTGGGGAGTTGAGGTACAGCCAGAACATGTCGACGAGCTTCTCCTCGAAGCGCTTGTCGCCCGAGAGCTTGAAGGTCTCCGTCCGGTGCGGCTGCAGTCCTCGGGCCGACCAGATGCGCTGCACCGTCGCCTTGCTCACCCCCTGCGCCTTGGTCATGGACCGACAGCTCCAGTGCGTCTCACTAGGCGGGCGCTCGTGCAACGTCACCTGCACGATCTCCTCCACCTTCTCGGATGAGATGGACGGCTTGCGGCCACGGCCGTGGCGCACATAGGCGAACTTCGCCAACCCTTCAGCAGCGAAGCGCTCCCGCCAAGCGACGACACTGGAAGCCGACACCCCCAACCGATCTGCGATCGCGGTGTTCGCGACACCGTCTGCGGACAACAGCAACGCCTTGGCTCGGGTTACCTCTCGATGCAGAGCACATCGGGACTTCGCTACCCGTTTGAGGATCTCTCGCTAACCCTCGGCCATTGACAAGGCGGGCCTCGCTGGGCGCATACTGCGCTGTGCCACAATCCCCGTTTACTTGCGAGACACTGCGCCAGCAATCTCATCCACCAGCTCTTTGGAGCGGGACCCGTTGCTCGCGGTAGCGAGACGTGCGCTATGTCAGGCAAACCAAGCCAGACGGCAGGGCTAGAAGCCCCGTCCGTCAGGGCGGGCGAGGTTCACATGAGAACTCCATCGACCTCGCCACGACATCGACCCGCCGAGTTCGAAGACCCCCGACAATTGCGCTCCGCTTGTGGCACCGGAGGACTTGATGCCGCGACGCTAAACACTAAGGTTGGTTGAAGGTAAAGCCGCTTGAACAGAAAGCTGCTTGAACGCGAAGAAGCGACCAAGCTATGATGTTAGTCAGCGCTTCACTTCACGAACAGCAGGTGCGATGCGGAGAAACTCTTAGATGGGGCTGAATGTAGCAACGACCGTTGAGAGCGGGCTGGTGGCAGATGCTGGTGGGCCACACGCTCACCGTCATCGCGCTCTTGAAGATCAAGCTCTTGAAGGTGGTGGAATCAGCGCAGAGATGGCAGGGGCATGCGTCTGGAGCGACGAGATGGTCGCAGCCTCCGGGATATCTGTTCGCAATGTTCCATTCGTCACGGTCGGAGGCGGCGTCGCGTCCTACGCAATGGTGGATGCGCTGCGCATATCGGGAGTCCCCGCTAGCATGATTGCAGTCGTAGGACCGTTCCCCAGTGGTTACGGAACGCTGAAACTACTCTTGGAAGCGTCACAGATCGACCGGGACCAACGCCTGCGTTCTGGGTCTTCGGACCGTATGGGCAGCATCTGGGGCTGGCCTGGATATGGCCTCAAGGAAGCGTTCGCCCGCCGTAGCCCCGCAACCTTGGCCCGACTCGTTGCAGAGCCGGTGTTGTGCGACTACTTCACGCCAAAAGCATCCGCTCTGTACGAGGATATGGACGCTGAAGCGCGGCGAATCTCCTGGCAGTCAATGTTCACCTGCGGTCGGGTACCCCTAGTACGGCGGCGCGATGGCGGAGGGTACTTCATCGTCATCGTCCCCGCAGAGGATGAGTCGCTCGCTAACGTCCAAGTCATACAGGCGCGCTATGTTCACCTCGGAATCGGCTTCGTGGCCGCTCACGTTCTCGACGATATGATGGAGTACCGCTCGAGCACTGGCGATTCACGCCGCGTAGTGAACGTATACGAGCCACACGAGCACATCTACGAAGAGTTGGCACGCAATCCCGGAAAGACCGTGCTAGTCCGAGGTTCTGCATCCTCATCGCTCCAAGTTATCGAGCGCTTGGTGCGCGACAGGGATGCCCATGACACCGGAGTTGAGATATACCATCTGTTCCGCAACTACGTCGAAGGCCCCAAAGGCCCACCCATGTTTCGCACACCAGGTAAGGACGGATTTTCTTACCAAGCCTTCACTTTTACGAAGGCGTGCTACGGAGGCCAACTCCAACGCAAGTTCCGCTCGCTCGGCAGCGATGACGAACGGGCAGAACTTCTCGCCGCGGTGGGAAGTACCGCCGTGCCCAAACGCAAGCTCTGGCGCAAGCAGAGTGCAAGGGGCAAGAGGGAGGGATGGTACAAGGTTGTCGTGGGTTCTGCATCGGGTCTTGAGCTCCAAGACAATGGTCGGGTGCGGGCCACAGTTTCCCAAGAGGGCAAGCCGGCCACCTCACTTGAGGTGGACTACGTGATCGATGCCACGGGAGTTGAGGTGAACCTCAGGGACCATGAAGTCATCGCTGATCTACTGGATTGCTGTGGAGCTGAGACGAATGCTGTGGGACAGCTTGCGGTAAACGATGCCTTCGAGGTGTCTGGAACGAGAAATGGCAACGGCAAGATATTCGCCTCGGGAGTCTCGACCCTTGGAAACCCCTATGTGATACCAATGTACTCGTTCTGGGGACTGCAGTATGCTGCGCTCTTGACGTGCAAAGATCTCAGTCGAGACGGCTTCTGCCAGCCCCTGGGGATCCGTCGCTCGGTTCGAGGCTGGTGGCACAGAATTAGGAACAGCGCACCATGACCTTCAGCCTTCGGGGGCGCATCCAAACACGCTTGTTCTTGGCAGCAACGGTGGGGGTGATCTGGACTGCGATCATCACTCCCTTCCTCCCGAGCCCGCCGATGGGATCCATAGGCGGGGTGGGCATGGTCCCAATGCAGATGAGCAAGTTCATGGTTCCGATCGCGGTTCCCTACAACCCCATACCGTTCGACTATCGAATGACCTTCGAAACCCTCGGGCTCATGGCTCTCGTAGGGATCGCCTGGGAGCTCCTCTATCACCTACTACAGCAGTTTCGCTGGGACAAGGACTGGCCTCCGCTGTTCACCCTTGTCGCCCTCGTGCCCGAAGGCATCGTGCTGTGGTACGTGATCCATCTCACTCATGTCGAAAATGGAACCTGGGCTCTCACATCTTCCGGTTTCCCCATGTTCGCCATCCACTTAGCTACGACCTGGGTCCTGATGTGGCTGTTCATGGTTGGGCCAATGAAGGTCGTGAGTCTGAAGTGGCGATTTGAAGGCGGCGAGCTCGTCTGAAGGCCCTACCGGCCGCTCACTGACAAGTCCCCAACTGCTAAAGGTTGACCCGCGGCTGACCCTGGGAGCCACTGGAGATCCCCTCCAACCACAAGCACGGACTGGAGCATGCGCTGCATTGTCGAGGCTATGGTGACCTCCCGAACGGGCTCGGCGAAAGCGCCGTCACGAATCATCAGACCCTCAGCTCCGACCGAAAAGTCCCCGCTCACGGTGTTGACCCCTGAGTGAACGCCTGAAATGGACTGCACGAATAGCCCGTTCTGCACAACCCGAAGCACGTCGTCCAAGCTCATCTCCTCGGGTCCGGGTTGGAAACGAACTGCCCTGCAGCCAGCAACCGGTATACCACTGAAGCCGCTACGCACCGCCGATCCACTCGAGGGCAACCCGGAAAGCCGGCCAGCATAAGTGTCATACACGAAGCCGCTCAGAGTGCCGCTGCCGACGAGTACCTGGCGCCTGCACGCGATGCCCTCGGAGTCATATGACGATGCGCCAAGGGCTTCGGGGTCGGTGGGATCTTCTATGATGCTCACCGCGTCAGATGCCACCTGCTCCCCGCTTCGATCCGCAAGAAAGGATTGGCCCCGTTGCACCCGCTCGCCAGAGAAGGCGCCTGCGAGAACAGACAGGAAGGCCGCTGTGACACGCGCATCCATGACAACGCTGAGCCGCCCGGACCTCACTGGACGCGCGCCAAGAAGCCTTACCGAGCGCTCCAACGCCTCCCGCGCCGCTGTGTCGCTGTCAAGGGAACTCGGATTTCGCGCCACAGCAAACCCGCTTGACGTGACCGAGTCGCTTCCATCCGCCGCGATCGCCTGAACAGACAGCGAACACCAGCTGCGTCGAGTTGAAGCCTGGATCCCCGAAGTCGAGACTACGGCTTGCTCGATGATTTCGTCGTCGTAGTCCGCAAGCGGGACCTCGCGTATCCGTGGGTCACCGCTACGAACCCTGTCCTCCAGCTCAAGGGCCATCGTGACCTTCCCGTCAAGAGGGAACGACTCCAGCTCCGAGCTCCAAGCATCAACCGCTACGACCGGAGCCCCGTCCGGGACTGCAAGCCCACAGTAATCATCTCGCGTCGCAAACCTCGCATTGTCCCGCGCATCCGCAAGTGCGCAAGCAAGCAGTTCGTCATCCAACGATGCAGCATAAGCGAACCCCTGCCTGCCATCGGAAACGACCCTTATGCCGGCACCCGTGGACTCGGCACTGGAAAGCGACTCCACCTCGCCCCTGAATGCCCTAACGGAGGTCTCGCGTGAACGCGAGACGTACACCTCGATCTC
Source organism: Actinomycetes bacterium (assembly GCA_021802485.1). Classification (GTDB taxonomy): domain Bacteria; phylum Actinomycetota; class Acidimicrobiia; order Acidimicrobiales; family JAJZXF01; genus JAJZXF01. Next base: position 6,040 of record JAJZXF010000097.1, read on the forward strand.
TTCCCCCGCTGTGGCTTGCGCTAGCAGGTTCGCTGCGGTCTCTAAGAGATCGGGTGCCGAGCGGCCGCGGCTACTCCCACTGCCGCCACGTAAACTCGACATAGCCCCAACACTCAGCTCACTCACCTGACGTGCCGCCTATTGTCAGCTCACTCACCCTGAGGGTGGGCTGCCCACATCCAACGGGAACCATCTGGCCATCCTTGCCGCAAGTGCCGGGCTCAACTGCAAAGTCGCTCGCAACCACATCAACCTTCTTGAGCACTTCCGGGCCATTGCCTATGAGGTTCGCGTCACGAATAGGGTCAGCGATCATACCGTTCTCAATGAGGTACGCCTCTGTCATGCCAAACACAAAGTCGCCGGTGACAGTGTTCACCTGCCCGCCGCCCAGCTTTCGCACGTAGATGCCTTTCGGAGTCTGAGCAACGACCTCATCTGGATCCTCCACTCCAGGCATCACATAGGTGTTCGTCATCCTGACCATGGGAAGGTGACGATAACTCTGCCTTCTCCCGTTCCCAGAGGACTTTCTCCGATCCTTGCTAGCCCTGAGGCGATCCCACATGTAGTCACACAGAACGCCGTCGTGGATCAAGACGTTGCGTTGGGCGGGGTGTCCCTCGTCATCGACGGCGCAGGTCCCCCATTCGCCGTCAAGAGCCCCGTCATCGACGAGAGTGACGAGCGGGCTCGCGACCTGTTCGCCGATCCTACCCGTAAACACGGAACTGTCCTTTGCAATGTGATCCGCTTCAAGCCCATGACCGCAAGCCTCGTGAAATAGAATCCCACCACTGCCACTGGCAAGGACCACCGCTGTAACACCTCTCGGGGCAGGCCTCGCCGAGAGCTTCGCAATCGCACGCCTTGCTGCAACGCGAGCAATCTCTTCCACCGAAACATCATCAAAGAGCTCAAAGCCCGCGGTGCGCCCGACCGTCTCGTAGGAAGTCTGGAACCCGCTGTCGCCAAGCGCTACGCACGATACGCCGAAGCGGGTCCTAACCCGGTCATCGGTAGCAAAAACGCCATCAGAACTCGCCACCAGGAAACGGCGCCTCGAATCTGCGTACGACACGACCACCTGGCGTATAGCGGCACCCTCTTGGCGCGCCTTGGCATCCGCACGCACCAGTAGCTCCACCTTTGCATGCTTTTCTCCCCGAGCTGGCAGTTTGCTGACACGGTGAACCCCTAGCGGCGTATCGCCCACAGCGGCGAGTACCTTGGAGCCGCTGCCCCCCATTTTGGCAACGGCTGACGCAGCGCGGGCGGCATCGATCAGGCTGGCTTCAGAGAGATCGGACACATGGGCAAAGCCCGTTGTCTCGCCAGCGACAACCCTGATACCCGCTCCAATGTCAATGCCTGAAGAAAGCTCGGCAACTTTACCATCCTCGAACACCGCCGAGGAGCCCCGCTTATCTTCCGCGTACACCTCAGCAAAGTCCCCCCCATTCCGTAACGCTTCAAAGAGCACCTTTTCGACCGTCTGGGCCTCCAACAATCCCGCTCCAGGGTCCAAGCGCTCATCGTGCGCCCCTTGCCGTGCGTCCAAACTAAACGATCCCATCTTCATATTCCGACCATTTCTCGCCCACGCCTGCAATGCCAGCTCACCGGTGAATCATCGCCAGCCTCTCGCATGCCGACACCTTGCGACAGCACTCAGTCCCAAAAAAACAATAAATCGAGCCTGACGAGAAATAATCTGGCCAATGAAGCCGTTCCATCCCTATGGTATCCACTGTGACACTACGTCCCGGATTGAATAGCAAAGTCACATTGACCGTCTCGAGAAACGATACCGCGCTCGCACTGAGGTCAGGCGACGTCCCTGTTCTCGCGACACCGCGCCTCATAGCTCTGTGCGAGGAGGCAACCTGCAAGGCACTCGATGGCCATCTGGAACAAGGCTCGACATCTGTCGCCGTGCGAGTGCAGTTCGACCACCTCGCGCCGGTTGGGATCGGTGCGACCGTCTCTGCTGAAGTGGTCCTGGAAAAGGTGGACGGGAGGCGGCTCACCTTTACGGCATCGGTCAGTGACTCGTCAGGCCTCGTAGGTGCGGGAAAGGTCACGAGGGTGCTGGTCATGAGGAGTCGCTTCCTCGAAAAGGTACGCTGACCGCCGAACTCACTGACACGCGGTCCAGATCTACGCGAGGTTCGAGCGTCGCGGGTAGACGACATCGGGATCAGTGACCACGTTCACAAGGTAGGGAACCCCTGCGGCAAACCCCCTGTCCAGTGCTGGGCCGATAGCGTCGGGTTCCGTAACCACCTCTCCCGCTCCTCCGAGCGCCTCTGATACAAGGTCGTAGCGGCATCCAGCCTGCAGATCGGCCGCTACGTCATAGCCGTATACAGCCCGCATCGGATGCTTCTCAAGACCCCAGATGCCATTGTTGCCAACGACGATGACCACCGGAAGCTTGTGTCGCACAAGGGTGTCCACATCCATCGCCGAGAACCCAATCGCGCCATCGCCCGCGAGCAGCACGATCTGGCGGTCCGGATGTACGACCCTTGCTGCGATCGCGTATCCCAGCCCGGTTCCGAGGCATCCGAATGGACCGGGGTCCATCCAACACCCTGGGGTATACGAATCTATGACCTTGCCGGCAAAGGACACGAAGTCCCCACCGTCGCCAATCACGATCGCATCACGGTCGAGCCTGGACCTCACTTCGCCAAGGAGTCGCATGGGATGGATCGGATGAGCACCAGATCCGAGCTCAAGTTGTTCGGCGCGCCGGGCTGAGCCTTCCTCTTGCAAAAGGTGCTCTATCCAAGCCTCATGATCCGGACGCTTCCGAACTTGCTGAGCCATCAAGGAAAGAACAAGCCTTATGTCGCCACTCGGGGATGCCACGATGACGTCATCCACAGCGCGAGCTGCGCTCGTGCTGGCCGGTGAGTCAGTCACATGGACCACTTTTGCAGAGCCGAAACGGCCGAAGGAGAGGCGAAAGTCGAGAGGGGATCCGATGACTGCAACCACGTCAGCCTCGTGCAAGAGCCTACGCGAACGCGAAAAGTACAACTCATGATCCGCTGGCAGCAACCCTCGACCCATGCCGTTTACGAACGTCGGAATCCTCAATTGCTCCACAAGAACCCGAAGTTCCTCCCATGCCCCATCCCACCAGACATCGCCCCCCGCGACGACCGCCGGACGCGACGCTTCCGCGAGGCACTTGGCCGCGATCTCAACCTGATTGGGGTCGGGAACCCTTGGTGCGGGCGAGCGGATCAAAGAAGTAGGCGCCCCTTGGGCAGATCCGTACATGACCTCCAGCGGGAAGTCGAGAAACACCGGTCCTCGATGTGGGGTCAATGCAAGCTCTGCCGCGGATTCGACCGCTGCCGGAATGGACTCGGTTTCAAGAACCGTTGAAGCGGACTTGGTTATCGGAGCCACGAGTGGAAGATGGTCAATCTCCTGAAGTGATCCTGAACCCCACCGCGACTGCGGTGCCCGGCCAGCCAACACCACAAGGGGCGAGCCGTTGAACATAGCGGTAGTAATCGCGCTGGTCCCGTTGGTAACACCCGGACCTGCGGTGAGCACAGCCACTCCGGGACGCCTAGTCAGCTTGGCCACTCCCTCCGCGGCAAAGCCGGCCGTCTGCTCGTGGCGGGTGTCGACTATCCTGATCCCTGCCTTCTTGCACGCGTCATAGATGGGAAATACGTGGCCACCCGAGAGGGTAAAGATCTCTCCAACTCCACGGCGAACTAGCGCTGCCATCGCAAGGTCGCCACCGTGCCCGCTCGTGACCTGCCCGCTCAGCTCATCCCCACTTCGAGGTTGCCCGTTCACTGGAATTGTGTCCGCCATCAGTACCTCCCGCGAGGCAAGGCGCCCCCGCACACTGACAATGGGACAGATGATGGTTCCACAGAAGCATTTTGCACGATGTCGCCATCTTGAGCGTACGGGAAGCAATGCGCAACTCAAAGCTCAAACCGCGATCACGATGAGCGAATCTTCAGCATCAACTTCCAGGCTACTCCTGCCTCTCGCTCACACAAGCTAAGGGTCTGTCGCTGAACAAGTCGCGCGGTCAGAAGACCTACGCGGCTGTCGCGTAAGGAGCCGACCCGGCCCCAACATCTGTCTTGCGTCGTCGTAACCGAGGCTTCGGGC
>JAJZXF010000013.1:0-5843 GCA_021802485.1 Actinomycetes bacterium
ACGAACCTGGGGCCGACTTTGGTCGGTGCTGAGCCCTCTGAATTGTCAGGGCCGGGAAGTGGGAACGAAGAGACGGACACCAGCGCCGTAGAGGGGGCCGCATGATACAAGTCATGCCTGGACCTCATGGTAGACGGTCCGGAAGCTCGGCCCTTCAGGGCCGAGTAGTTCACCTGGAACGTCGCTCGGGCGCTCGAGCGAGGATGGTCACGAGCGGGGGGAGGATTACCGGGTCGGTGCCGGGGTCAACGCCGGTAAGGGACTTTATGTACTCGATGACGGGACCGTGGCCTATTCCCGCTGGCGCTTCAGCCCATGAATCGACAAGTGTAAGTCCTGCCTCTACGACGAGCGCTGGGAGGCTCGCGCCAATATCCGGATGGCGCGCCCCCGGCATGGAGAAGGCGGCCCCTGCGATCCGCCCGGCGGAGGTGATGGGCTCTTGAGCCACCACCCATCCACCCGGCCGCACCGACGAGCCCATCCTGGTCAGTACCGCTCCAGGGTTGTGCACGTGCATCAGGAGAAATCGGCAGAATGCCAAGTCAACCAGTTCTGGCAGGACGAGGTCCTCTCCAGCCTGGGTGATGGCAAGCACCTGGCTGTGGGCCGAGGCCGCTGCCGCGACCAGGTCTCGCGCGCCGGGGTCACTGTCTACAGCGTAGATGCGGCCTGTGATGCCGACGATTTCGGCAAGCGCGACCGAGACGTCGCCACCACCTGCTCCCACATCCACGCATCGCCAGCCTGGCCCGATCTCGAGTCGGTCCAGTGCGGTTGCGAGGGGTCTCCGATAGACGTCGTTTCGTAAGCCAAGCTCGGTCATCGTAGGCTGGCCAGTGAGAAGGAGCGCCATGGCATCTGTCCTGGTGGTGGTGAAATCATTGAATTCCATTTCGTCGCTGGTCTTGGCCATTGGAGCAAGAGGAAGGGCTGTAGTCTTAGCGCTGGCATCACCTATGAAACGTAGCCTCTTTGGGCCCGACTCTGCCGGTGGGCGAGCGGGACAGGATGTGTCGCTTGAAGTCCACAGCAATTGATCTGGTGGAGGCGGGTTCGTCACGGGCTACGGTTGGTTTTTCGACCGTTAGGTCCGTGAGGCAGGCGCGTCCTGGTGGTCTGAACGAACTACGAAGAATCAAGAATTGGGAGCGTGATCCTCTATGAAGGTGACGATGATCTTGTGTGACGCGGCTCAGGTCGCGGACGGAAAACTCTACGTGCTTGGAGGGGGCTGGAGCATCACTGGGCCTGAGCCGGCTCCGTCTGGGATCGCGATGAAGCTCGACGTCGCGTGGAGTGAAGCGGACATGCCGCATCATTGGGAGCTTTTTCTCATGGATCAGGACGGCCAGCCTTTGACGGTTGAAACGCCTGTGGGGCGCCAGCCGGTTGAGGTACGCGGCGAGTTCCAGGTGGGGCGTTCCAGCGCAGTTCCGGAGGGAAGCCCCATCGACGTGGCACTGGCGGTCAACTTCGGCCCCCTTCCTCTACAGCCGGGGAACCGTTATACGTGGAGGCTTGCTATCGATGGCGAGTCTGAGGAGAACTGGGCCGTAAGTTTCACGACAAGGCCGCCACAGCCCCTTCCGGACGCCGACGTCTGATGTCTGGCGGCTGCAGCCTGGCGGCGAGGGACGGTCAGCCGAGTGGACGCCGGCTCTGCTTGCGTACTACACCCGAGACATGACAGTTCATGAGCGCCCATTCGGTCGATACTTCGAGGATTTCATAGTCGGGGATGTCTTGAGGCATTGGCCCGGCAAGACGATCACCGAGTACGACGACCATCTATTTTGCATGATCACCATGAACCACCATCCCTTGCACACGAACGAGTGGTTCGCGGAGCAAGAGACTGTTCACGGCAAGAACGTGGTGGTCGGCAACCTCGTCTACTCGCTCGCTCTAGGCATGAGCGTTCCCGATGTCAGCGGGTCCTGCATCGCGAACCTAGAGGTCGAGTCGCTGGTGCATCGCCATCCGACCTTTCATGGCGACACTATCTATGCAGAGACACGCGTGATCGACAAGGTCGAGTCCAAGTCCAAGACGGACAGGGGCATTGTTACGGTGGAGACAAAGGCATTCAACCAGCGTGGCGAGGAGGTCTGCTACTTCCGACGGAAATTGCTCGCGTGGAAGAAGGACTCCGCGCCTGCTCGCAAGAGGCCGTACGCCGACGAGGTCTGGACCTGAGCGAAGCGCGAACCCCCGATGTGTCTGGGGAGATCCTGGGACCTAAGGTTGTAACATGGGCGCGGTAGACGTCGACACGAGGCACCGTCTTGATCGCGGCCTATCCGCTTGCAAGAACAGGAGCTGGCTACGTCCCTTAGTCCCACGCATTGGCTGGATCCTGGTCGGCGCGGTTGTACTCGCGTCATGTGGCAGCTCTGTGACGTCATCGCACAGCCAACCGGCATATGGTGCGAATCGCACAACGACAGCACGTGGTCCCAGCGCCTCGGTGCCTGTGACGCGAGGCGCTGGGGCGCCTTACACGATGGGAAACAAGATCCCGAGCAACTTTCCAGCTGCAGTGCCCCTCCCGCAGGGCTATTCAGTTCTCTCGTCCACGACTGCACAGCGAGGATCTGGCGGGTGGATGCTGACCCTCGCGGTAAAGGGATCGGTCTCGTCGGTGGTTCACGCGTATCGCCACCAGCTGGCTGCTGCGGGTTTTTCGCTGACGAATCCGGTGGCCTCTGGTCCATCTCAGGCGATCAACGCGGTTAGCCGCCACTGGTTGGTGAGTGCGAGTGCCGAGGCTGGCACCCGTGCGGGCACGGGACCGCAGTCGCGGTTGCCAGCCGGCGAGGTGGTGCTCTACCTCGCAGTCTCATCAGCAAAATCGCTGAAAGGCTGAGACGGCTCCGGGTTGAAACGAATTCCGTTCGGCAACTTGTGATGCCTTTGCGCGCATGCTGCCATGGGTACCCAGATCGCCACGAATCCGCGAACAGGGGTTTTGGTCCGAGAGCTGCTACGCTCCCACAACCACGGACTGCCGCTTCGACAGAACATCGGCTTTTTGTTATCACAGACGATTCACCGGTTGATGCGGTTTGTTGTGAGCTATCCCGAAGCCGGATGGCGAATCTAAGGTTGAGGGTAATCCCCGATGTTGCTGGTGATGGACGTTGCGATGCTGGTGAGTGACAAGGTCCAACGGTGACCCGAGAAATTGGGTCATGCGCTACACACAGCAAGGAGTGGAGTTTATGTCCAGCCTGGAGAGGGTCATCACGGTGCGCGCGCATCCGTCCTCGGGCCGCAGCGGGAGGGATCGCGTGGCGGTGGTGACTGCGACGCTCGCAATGCTGCTCGCAAGCCTTGTCATCCTCGTATTGCCAGCCGCAGCGAGCGCTGGCTCGTGGTCTTTGAACCCTACGGCGAACGTCGCTTCCCCGCAGGCCAGCTTCCTTTCCAGCGTCTCGTGCGCGAGCTCGAGCTTCTGCGTTGCAGCGGGCTACTACTACAACGGAACAGTAGACCAGAACCTGGTTCTCACCTGGAACGGCAGCACCTGGTTGCTCGACGCCGCTGCATCGCTTTCAACGTCGTCGTCGCAGAGAAACTACCTCCGCGGCGTCTCGTGCGCGAGCTCGAGCTTCTGCGTTGCAGCGGGCTACTACTACAACGGAACAGCAGACCAGAACCTGGTTCTCACCTGGAACGGCAGCACCTGGTTGCTCGACTCCGCTGCATCGCTTTCAACGTCGTCGTCGCACAGCAATCATCTGACCGGCGTCTCGTGCGCGAGCTTGAGCTTCTGCGTGGCGGCGGGCCACTACTTCAGTGGGACCGTGGAGCAGAACCTGCTCCTCACCTGGAACGGGACCTCCTGGTCACTCAACTCAGCGGCATCGCTCTCGACGTCATCGTCGCAGAACGACCATCTGACTGGCGTCTCGTGCGCGAGCTTGGGTTTCTGCGTCGCAGCGGGCTACTTTGCCGGCAGTGCATACCAAAACCTGATTCTCACCTGGAACGGGACCTCCTGGTCACTCAACTCAGCGGCGTCGCTCTCGACGTCATCGTCGCAGGACAACTTCCTTTATGGCGTTTCGTGCCCGAGTGTGAGCTTTTGTGTGGCCGCGGGTGAATATATCAACGGGACTGTGTTCCAGAACCTTCTTCTTGCCTGGAACGGGACATCCTGGTCGCTTGACTCAGCGGCGTCGCTCTCGACGTCTTCGTCCCAGAACAACCACATGACGGGCGTCTCGTGCGCGTCTGCAAGCTCTTGCGTCGCCGCGGGCTACTACCTGAAGGCGTCTACGGACCACAACCTGGTCCTCAGCTGGAACGGGACCTCCTGGTCACTCAACTCAGCGGCGTCACTTTCGATAGCGTCGCAGACCAACTTCCTTGTCGGCGTTTCGTGTGCAAGTCCGTCTTTCTGTGTCACTGCGGGTTACCACTTCAACGGGACTGTGTTCCAGAACCTGCTCCTCACCTGGAACGGCAGCACCTGGTCGCTCGACTCCGCGGCGTCACTTTCGACCTTTGCGTCGCAGAACAACTTCCTCAACGGTGTTTCGTGTATAAGTCCGAGTTTCTGCGTCGCTGCGGGCGAATACTACAACGGGACTGTGTACCAGAGCCTGCTCCTCACCTGGAACGGCAGCACCTGGTCGCTCGACTCCGCGGCGTCACTTTCGACGTCTGTCTCGCAGACGAACAACTTGAGCAGCGTCTCGTGCGTGTCTGCGAGCTTTTGCGTGGCCGTTGGCCAATACTACAACGGGACTGTGAACCAGAACCTGCTCCTCACCTGGAACGGGAGCACCTGGTCGCTTGATTCCGCGGCGTCACTTTCAACGTCATCGTCGCAGCCCAACTTCCTTTCCAGCGTCTCGTGCGCGAGCTCGAGCTTCTGCGTTGCTGCGGGCCACTACTTTACTGGAGCAGCAGACCAGAACCTGCTCCTCACCTGGAACGGGAGCACCTGGTCGCTTGATTCCGCGGCGTCACTTTCAACGTCATCGTCGCAGAGCAACTTCCTTTCCGGCGTCTCGTGCGTGTCTGCGAGCTTTTGCGTGGCCGTTGGCCAATACTACAACGGGACTGTGAACCAGAACCTGCTCCTCACCTGGAACGGGAGCACCTGGTCGCTTGATTCCGCGGCGTCACTTTCAACGTCATCGTCGCAGAGCAACTTCCTTGTCGGCGTCTCGTGTGTAACACCGAGTTTCTGCGTCGCTGCGGGCTACTTTGTCGGCAGTGCACACCAAAACCTGGTTCTCACCTGGAACGGGAGCACGTGGTCGCTCGATGCTGGTGCCTCACTTTCAACGTCATCGTCCCAGAACAACCAGCTCAGCGGAGTTTCGTGCGCGTCTACGAGCTTCTGCGTAGCTGCGGGCGAAGACTACAACGGGACTGTGTACCACAATCTGCTCCTCACCTGGAACGGGGGCACGTGGTCGCTCGATGCTGCGGCGTCACTTTCAACGTCATCGTCGCAGAGCAACCTCCTTCGCGGCGCCTCATGTGCGTCTACGACCTTCTGTGTGGCCGCAGGAATGTATCACAGCGGGACCGCCTACCAGACCTTGGTGCTTTCGTATGCAGTCGCGCCTCCCCCGCCCGTCGCCAAGCAGGGATACTGGTTTGTGGCATCAGACGGCGGCATCTTCAGCTTCGGCGATGCAAAGTTCTTTGGCTCGATGGGTGCAAAGCCTTTGAACAAGCCAATTGTCGGCATGGCAGCTACCCCAGATGGAAAGGGTTACTGGTTTGTAGCATCAGACGGCGGCATCTTCAGCTTCGGCGATGCTCACTTCTTTGGCTCGATGGGTGCAAAGCCTTTGAACAAGCCAATTGTCGGCATGGCA
>JAJZXF010000013.1:5853-42306 GCA_021802485.1 Actinomycetes bacterium
AGCTACCCCAGATGGAAAGGGTTACTGGTTTGTAGCATCAGACGGCGGCATCTTCAGCTTCGGCGATGCTCACTTCTTTGGCTCGATGGGTGCAAAGCCTTTGAACAAGCCAATTGTCGGCATGGCAGCTACCCCAGATGGAAAGGGTTACTGGTTTGTAGCATCAGACGGCGGCATCTTCAGCTTCGGCGATGCTCACTTCTTTGGCTCGATGGGTGCAAAGCCTTTGAACAAGCCAATTGTCGGCATGGCATCGGTATAGGCCGATAGCCGGCATTGCATCGACCCGCTCTCCGCACCCGGCGCACTCGGGCGATTGCAGCTCTTTGTGGGAAGCTCACTGATGCGGAGATCACCTATGCCGGGATGAACCTCGTGCTGCACTATTCGGTCAAGGACGCCTCTCGCATCACGTGAACTTGATCACCATGTCAGGTGTCCTGGATTCAGGGTCCCCTCAAGGATCCAGGTAGCGAGGTTACTGAGTGTCGCGAACAGCGATCGTGATTGTCGGGTCCGGAGAACCGTTTGGGTTCGTGGGCTGCGTTGGGAGTTCGCGCGTCGGCTGCTCGGGTTGTGCTGTGACTCCGGCTTCCTTAGCGGTGTTCACCAGGTGGATCACCTCACTGCCGTCGATCGTCTCTTTTTTCAATAGAGCAGTGGCAAGGGCGACGAGTCCCGCTTTGTTGTCGGTGAGGAGCTTCATCGCCCGTTCTTCTTGTTCGCGAAGGATTCGCTCTACCTCTTCGTCTATCACGCGGCTTGTGCTCTCGGAGTAGTCGCGGGAGTGGAGAAGATCCTCGCCCAAGAAGACCATTCCCTGAGATCCCCACGCCATAGGGCCGATCTGGTTGCTCATGCCCCACTCTCGCACCATCTTTCGAGCAAGTTCAGTATTGCCCACGAGATCATTGCTCGCGCCCGTGGACAGATCACCGTAAATGATCATCTCAGCGGCGCGACCACCCATACGGACCGCGAGGGAGTCCTCGATATGGCCACGGGGATAGATGTGACGTTCTTCGATTGGCAGCTGCTGAGTTACACCCAACGCCATGCCGGTGGGCAGGATCGTAACCTTGTGAACCGGATCTGCATTTGGCAGGGTGCAGGCAAGGACCGCGTGACCTGCCTCATGGTAGGCGACGCGCTCTTTCTCCTCGTCGGACAGGACGAGACTCTCGCGTCGTTGACCCATCAAGACACGGTCTCTCGCGGCTTCGAAGTCTCTCGTCTCAATTTGTGCGCTTCCCCTCCGAACTGCGTGCAGCGCTGCTTCGTTGACGAGGTTCGCTAGGTCTGCACCGCTCATCCCCGGGGTCCCTCTCGCAAGTATGGAGAGGTCGACGTCTTGTGCAACCCGCTTGTCCTTGCAGTGGACTTGGATAATGGGCAACCGCTCCTCGAGGTCGGGGAGCGGGACGACGATCTGGCGATCAAAACGCCCAGGTCGAAGCAGCGCGGGATCGAGGATATCCGGGCGGTTAGTTGCTGCCATCATGACGATGCCCTCGGTGGCGTCGAAGCCGTCCATCTCCGAGAGCATCTGGTTTAGAGTCTGCTCCCTCTCATCGTGGCCCCCACCGAGCCCCGCTCCTCTCTTGCGGCCGATCGAGTCGACCTCGTCCACGAAGATGATTGCCGGTGCTTGCTTGCGAGCGACCTGAAACATGTCTCTGACGCGGCTCGCACCAACACCTACGAACATCTCCATGAAGTCTGACCCGCTGACGGACATGAACGGAACGCCAGCCTCGCCTGCTACTGCCCTGGCAAGGAGGGTCTTTCCGGTTCCAGGCGGTCCGACAAGGAGGATTCCCTTCGGAATCCGGGCACCGATATCTCTGAAGCGTCCGGGCTGTTTCAAGAAGTCGACAACCTCGCTGATCTCCTGTTTGACTCCCGGGTAGCCTGCGACATCGGCGAAGGTCGTGTGCGGTCGCTCGGTGCTGTACGTTTTCGCTTTTGAACGTCCGATCGACATGATGCCGGACATCTGCCCCTGGAGCCTGCGGTTGAGCCATATGAACGCGCCCACAAGCAACAAGATGATAAGGACCTCTGGCAGGAGTGTGGCGAGAAGGCTGGAACTCGGGGTGGTGTAGCTTACCTGTACCCCAGCAGCAAGCATCGCGTCCGTCTCTGCGCTTGTGGATGGATCAGGACCGTCGACTGTGTAGGATGCGCCGCTCTTGAGCTTTCCAGTCACAACTCCGTTGGTGTTGTTCACGGTTGCAGTGGCTACTTGCTTGTTCTTTAGAGTGGCCAGGAAACTCGTATAGCTGATGGACGTGGTCGTTTTGTTTGAGAAGAGACTTGGCAGGAACAGCACGGCAATTGCGAGGCCAGCCAGCGCGATGAACAGCCACCTCCGGCTTTGATCGCCGCGGCCGGGCGGGTCGTGGGGTGGCGCACCCGGCATCCGCGGGCGGCCCGGGTCTGGTGGTCGCAAATCAGAAGGCTGGCGGCTCATTATCTTCCATCGTATGCGCCTTGGGGGCGCTTGGATCGGTCGGGTATCGCGGGATCAGGCATCAATCGGGTTTCTCGTGTATTCGCACGTCGTCAATGTAGACTAATCAGTGGGATGTGGTGGCATCTGGGGTTGCGGATTCCTAACCCGACGTGCTCTCGGTTACAACAAGGCATCTTAGCCGAGGCTGGAGGAAAACTTCTTTCTGGTTTGCAAGAGAGTTCCCATGTCCCCCCTGGCGGTGACGTCGCGAGGCTCAGAAACCCACAGGTCGGAGCGCTCAGCGCTCCGATTTCCGGTTCGGACTGGCTGCTGGTAGTGCCTCTCTCGGCGAATCGCACTAGAGCTCTAGGTGAATCGCACTAGCCTCGTGGCAGTGACGCAAGGCATGGGAGGCATCAGCCCAGAAGACGGGCCAGACGAGGCTGGTAGCCAGGAGCCCATCCCAGGGACAAAACGTGACGCACTCATCTGGATGTTGGTAGCAGGTGTGGGCTTCATTGTTGGGGGTATCTTGAGCCAGGTTGGCGTAGTCGCGTGGGGACTTGCTAGCGGGGTTGGGAGCGCGAGCAGGCTTGCTCGGCTGGAGAGCTCAGCGATGCCGCCGGAGGGGTTGGTCTTGTGCAACTTGGTTGGGTTGTGGGTCGGCCTAATCGGCGCGGCGCTTGTGGTCTCCAGGTTGCGTGGGACCCGCAGGTTTGCGAAGGACATGGGGCTTGCAATAAGGCTTTGGCCCGATGTGCCCTTGGGGCTTGTGGCTGGAGCGATGCTCCAGCTTGTGGTGATCCCGGTTCTCTACGTTCCGTTTATTCATCTCATTCCGAATCTCAAACATCAGTTCTCCCGTCCTGCAGAACGGCTTGGTGGAGCATCCCACGGCAATGGTGTGTTACTTCTGGCCCTGTTTGTAGCGGTCATCGCTCCGATCGTGGAGGAGATCTTCTTCAGGGGAGTCTTGATGCGCTCCCTTGAAGGTCTGTCCAGATCTGCAGGAAGGTTCGTGTCATGGATGGTGCCTGTTGTTGGGTCAGCGTTGCTGTTCGGCCTTGCGCATTTTGAGCCACTCCAGTTCATGGGCCTTGTGGTGTTGGGACTCGTGCTTGCGATAATCGCTCGAAGGACCAGAAGGCTCGGTCTCGGGATCGTTGCCCACGCGGCCTTCAATGGGTTTGCGTTGTTCGAGTTTTTCCACGTTCATCTGGGCTGATGTCGCTCGACGGTTACAACGAGCCCACGAGTCCGGGCAACTGGTGCAGTCCCGTTCATGTTCATCGGACCCGCGCCCGTTCGCGAGCCAAGGTGCGCAAGTATCGTGTGGAATGCGATGGTCGTTGATCGCTCGCCGGTTTGGTGAGGTGTAAGGCTGGAATAATGAAGGCTCGCCTGCGAAAGCGCTACGGTCGTGTGCTAACGGCGTTTAGGCAGCCCAGCCGGGCGGGGGTGGTCTCGATAATCACGGTTGGAGCAGCCACGGCGATCGTCCTATGGCAGCTGCACCCGTCGCTGCTTCTAGCGAATACCACAGCGACCGGAGGCGACACAGGTGCCCATGTGGCGCTTCCCGCGTACATGAAGGCACATCTGCTCAATCACCTGCGCCTTACGGGTTGGAGCCCAGAGTGGTTCGCGGGATTTCCGGTCTTTACGTTCTATTTCCCGCTGCCGAGTCTCATGATAGCTCTGGTGAGCTACCTGATCCCGTACAACATTGCATTCAAGCTTGTGACTGTGCTTGGGTCGCTCACCCTCCCGCTCGCCGCTTGGGCGTTCGGGAGGCTTTTCGGAGCACGGCGGCCGGTGCCTGAGTGCCTGGCGGTTGCGACCCTTCCGTTCTTGTTCGACCAGACGTACCAGATATTGGGGGGGAACATAGCTTCGACCCTCGCAGGCGAGTATGCGTTCTCACTCTCGCTCTCCATTGCCTTTGTTTTTCTCGGACTTGTATCGCGGGGCATGCAGACCGGGCGCCACCGAGCTAGTGCGGCCTTGCTCCTTGCACTGTGTGTTCTCGCGCACGTCGTGCCAGCGTTCTACGCCGCCGCTGGGGCAGTTGTGATTACTCTTATGAGCCCCTCCTGGCGCCGGTTGCGCTGGTCGGTGACTGTCGGGATGACAAGCCTCGCGCTCGTCGCGTTCTGGATGCTTCCGTTCGTCGCAGAGATCCGTTACACGTCGAACATGGGTTGGGTGAACGTCACGAACTATGTTCACCGGCTATTTCCCGAGTACAGGTGGTGGGTCCTCGTGCTTGCTGTTATCGGAGCGCTAGGGGCCGTCGTCTGGAAGGAGAAGGTTGGGATTTTCCTGGCGATCATGGCTGGAATCTCCGTTCTCGGGTTTCGCTTCGCGCCCCAGAGCAAGCTTTACAACGCGAGGCTCTTGCCGTTTTGGGTCGTCTCGGAGTACCTCCTGGCCGGTTTCGGGTTCGCCTTCCTCGCCACATCTTGTATCCAGCTATGGCGTCGATCTTCTCGCGGTGTCGCTGGCGAGAGCCGATCCGGTTCCGGGACTGAAGGCAATGTGCTGCCATCAGGTGCGAAAAGGGCTGTGCCGGGTGCGGTTTCCGTGCCGCTGGCTGCGCTGGTGTTAGGGTGTGCGGCTGTCCTGGTGCCGCTTACGGTCGGGATGCCTGCGTCCCTGCTTACCCGCAATCAAGGCGTGTTGGCCCCTGCAAAGAGCTATGTGAGCTCCTGGGTCAACTGGAATTACACCGGATATCAGGGCAAGCCCGCCTATCGCGAGTACAGCTCGCTCATGCGAACGATGGCGAGGCTGGGAAAGCGCTACGGGTGCGGGCGGGCTATGTGGGAGTACTCGAGTTCACTCAACAGGTTCGGTACCACCGAAGCGCTCATGCTGCTCCCCTACTGGACCCACGGATGCATCGATTCAATGGAAGGTCTGTTGTTCGAGTCCTCGGCCACCACCCCCTATCACTTCATCAATCAGGCGCAGCTGTCTGCGCATCCCGACTATGCGATGGTGGGTCTTCCCTACCCGCCGCTACAGGTCACTCAAGGGGTAGAGCATCTGCAGATGCTCGGCGTTCGCTACTTCATGGCATCCTCGAAGGTTGTCCGTGCTGCCGCGGCGAGGGATCCCGCACTTACGCTCGTTGCAAAGAGCGGTCCATGGCGATACCCGCCGGGTTCCTATGGGGGTACTTATACATGGGACATCTACCTGGTGCATGATTCGAGCACGGTCGTCGGACTCCACACCCAGCCAGTCGTTGCACGTGGGGTCGCGGTGGGAGGCAGGGCTTGGCAGCAGGCATCTTTGTCGTGGTATGACGACCCAGCGAGGTGGAGCGTGCTGATGGCCGCAAGCGGACCAAGCTCCTGGCCGAGGGTCTCGCGGAGCGACGCCCATCCTCCGGTGCGATCTGTGCGGTATGCACAGGTGAGCCACATAGTCACTTCGAGTGACACCATACGGTTCCATGTGAACGTCACGGGTACCCCCGTGCTGGTGAAGACCTCCTACTTTCCCAATTGGCAGGCATCGGGCGCACGTGGGCCATGGCGCGTCATGCCGAACCTGATGGTAGTGATCCCGACGAGTCGTTCGGTTGTCCTGCATTACGGTTACACTCCGGTAGACCTTGTCGGGAGTGCGATCACCTTGATCGGGCTGGCCTGTACTGCCTGGATTGCTCGCCGCCGCAGCTACGGGTTCGGGGGTGAACCGGATGTGGGATGAGGCCGGACGGGCACGAGTACCGGGTTGCCACTAGGCTGCCGAGTGCGATGAAGTCGTTCGAGGCTGTGTTCAAGGCATACGATGTCCGCGGTGTCGTACCAGCTGAGCTGGACGCTGACATGTGCCGCGCTATCGGCGTCGCGTTTGCGCGTTTCTGTGGATCGAAGCGGGTGATTGTCGCGCGAGATGCGCGTGCTTCCGGAGTGGAGCTGGCCGCTGCGTTCATGGATGGCGTTCTTTCGGAGTGCGTTGAGATTGCAGACCTTGGTCTCGCGTCGACGGACATGCTCTATTTCGCGTCAGGCAAGCTTGACCTGCCAGCGGTGATGTTCACGGCATCACACAATCCCGGTCGCTACAACGGCATGAAGTTCTGTCTCGCAGGGGCACGTCCTATTGGCGTCGAGACTGGCCTGATGGATATCCGCTCGATAGCGGAGGCGGCCTACGACGCCGCGGCCGCGAGGGCCGACTCCAACCCGATCTCCGGCCGGGAGGTCCGTGACGCCACAGCTGCTGGCGCACCAGAGGCAAGCGGACCATCAGGCGCGAAAGGTGTCGCACGTGCAGCGAAAGTCGACCTGCTTCAGGATTTCGCGGAGCATGTGCGTTCGTTCGTGGACCTCTCCGTCCTGCGCCCACTTAAGGTTGTCGCTGATGTTGCCAACGGGATGGGTGGTCTGGTCGTGCCGCGGGTTTTCGAGGAGCTACCGTTTGACCTGCATATTCTGTACCCGGAGCTTGACGGGACATTCCCCAATCACCCGGCAGATCCGATCCAGCCCGAGAACCTCGAAGATCTGAAGGCGGAAGTATTGTCGCGGGAAGCGGACGTGGGTCTTGCTTTCGATGGCGACGCGGACAGGGTGTTTCTGGTGGATGAAAAGGCGGAGGGCGTCTCGGGCTCGCTGACCACAGCGCTCGTTGCCAAGGCGATGCTCGCGAAACAGCCAGGCTCCACAATCCTTCACAACCTCATCTGTTCAAAGGTGGTCCCAGAGGTGATCGCCGAGAATGGCGGCACTGCGGTGCGGACCCGAGTGGGCCATTCATTCATCAAGGGGATCATGGCATCGACTGATGCAGTGTTCGGAGGAGAGCACTCCGGGCATTATTACTTTCGCGATAACTTCAGAGCGGACTCGGGGCTCATCGCGGCGTTGCTGGTTCTGGAGGTGATGTCCGTCGCGGGCAAGCCACTTTCGGAACTCGTGTCGGAGTTCCGCCGCTATGCAAGCTCGGGGGAGATCAACTTCACTGTCGCGGACCCCGCGTCAGCGGTTGAGTCCGCTGCTGCGCTGTATGCTTCGAGCGGTGCGGACGTAGATCTAATGGACGGGCTGACAGTGGTGATGGGCAACTGGTGGTTCAACCTGCGCCCGTCCAACACAGAGCCGCTGCTGCGGCTGAATGTCGAGGCGCCGACGGAGGAAGAGTGCTTGCGCAGGGTGGGCGAGGTGCGCTCCAGCCTGGAAGATGCAAAGCTTCTCGGGAACAAATAGCGCGATATCTGCAACTGTCTCTTGCGCTTGTGAATATCGCCTGGTGTTCCTAGCGAGGTCCGCTGGAACAGGGTCGAAGGTGGAAGAGAACGCGAAACCGATGAGGACAATGACGATGAGGACAACACAAGACCTAATTGGAGTCGACATGGGCTGCTTGAGGAGGCTTTGCGCTCTGGGAGGTGCGAGCTGAGATGTCACTGGATCCCCTGTTGCTTGAGATACTCGCCTGCCCGCAGGACAAGGGACCGCTTTATTACTTTCCCGACGGGGAGTTTCTTTACAACCCCCGGCTTCGGCGTCGCTACCTGGTTCGAGATGGCATACCGGTGATGCTCGTGGACGAAGCAGAGAACGTTGATGCCTCTGAGCACGAACGGCTGATGCAGGAGGTGTCCGCCAAGAACCTGCGCCCTACCTTCGATCAGGGGTCGCGGTGATCCGAAGACCCGGGGACATAGATTCCCTCGGGATGCTCGAGGCGGTCGCAGGTCTGCCGGAGCAGGTAGCTGAGGCGGCTAATGCATCGAGGGGACTTTGCGGGCTGCCGGATCATGACGATGTGGAGAACGTTGTCGTTCTCGGAATGGGCGGGAGCGGCATGGCAGGCGAGGTGCTGCTCGCGGTTGCGGCACCGTTCATGGCAGTCCCGGTGTCGGTTGTGAACTCGTACACGCCGCCAGCCTTCATCGGCAGCGGCTCCCTGGTTTTTGCTGTGTCGTTCTCAGGTGACACCGAGGAAACTCTGGAAGCAGCTGAAGAGGCTGCTGGTGCTGGTGCGAGGATGGTAGTGGTCACCGGAGGTGGCAAGCTCGCGGAACTTGCAGCGCATATCGAAGCCCCAACGGTGCATCTTCCCGGTGGGATACCCCAGCCGCGTGCTGCTCTTGGAGCGATGGCAATCCCACCTCTCATGGTGCTGGAGGACATCGGGCTCTTCCGGGGCGCTACCCAGTGGGTCGCAGAGGCGGTGGCTCAGCTGGAGAGTCGAAGGGACTCGCTTATCGCTGGTGACGGGATGGTCGAGGAGATAGCGCAGCGGATAGGGCGGACCATACCCGTTATATACGGCGCTCAGGAACTGGGCGAGGTGGCAGCCAAGCGCTGGAAGAAGCAGGTCAACGAGAATGCCAAGTCTCCTGCGTTCTGGTCCGTGTATCCTGAGCTTTGCCACAACGAAGTAGCAGGATGGGGCCAACACGGCGACGTGACGCGCCAGGTGATGAGCGTTGTGAATCTCCGACATGATGCGGAGCATCCCCAGGTCAGCAAGCGCTACGAGATCGTTCGTGAGATTCTCGAGGAGTCCGTTGCGGACGTCATAGACGTAAGAGCGCAGGGTGAGGGCGATCTCGCACAGCTCATGGACCTCGTGCTCATAGGTGACTTCGTCTCCTTGCATATGGCCTACACTGCAGGAGTTGACCCCGGTCCGGTTCCAGTCCTAGGTGACATGAAGAGGCGCCTCAGGCCCGAAGAAGAGCAGGCGGTCCGGTAGTCTTTCGTCAAGCCTTCACCAGCAGGCAAGGAATGTTCGTCAGAGCGCGTTCACGTTGGTTTCAGCGCTGAGCCGCGGCAACACTTGCGCTACTAGAAGATATTAATGTAACAACCCAGAACCCAGGAGAACGGACAGGTAATGACAGAGCGAACCAATTACGACATCGCAGATCCAGCGCTCGCAGATCTCGGGCGCCAGCGAATCGCATGGGCCGATTCCAACATGCCGGTGCTTGCGTCTATCAAGGAGCGTTTCACCAAGGAGCGGCCGCTTGAGGGCATTCGCATCGCAGCGTGCCTGCACGTGACGACCGAGACAGCGAACCTTCTCAGGACTCTCGCAGCTGGCGGTGCTGAGGTGTACGCGTGTGGCTCCAATCCCCTTTCGACCCAGGACGATGTCGCTGCTTCATTAGTACGCGACGAGGGCATTCCCACGTTTGCTGTAAAAGGGGAGAGTTCTGAACGCTATTATGCCCACATCGATTCGGTTCTGGACGCCCGTCCCCGTATCACGATGGACGACGGCTGCGATCTGGTCTCCAGGCTTCACAAAGATCGGCCAGATCAGGTCAAAGAGGTCCTCGCTGGCACGGAAGAGACCACGACCGGCGTCATACGACTTCGCGCAATGGAGAGCGATCGTGCATTGGGCTACCCGATTGTCGCAGTGAACGACGCTTCCACAAAACACATGTTTGACAACCGTTATGGAACCGGGCAGTCGACCATAGATGGCATTGTCCGGGCCACGAACGTCCTCCTCGCTGGCAAGCGAATGGTGGTGGTCGGATACGGTTACTGCGGTAAGGGAGTTGCGAGTCGAGCTCGTGGTATGGGGGCTCAGGTGATCGTATGCGAGGTGGATCCGCTACGAGCACTTGAGGCAGTGATGGACGGCTTTCGCGTCGAGCCAATGGACGCAGCTGCCCGCGAGGGCGAGATCTTCGTCACGGTGACTGGTGACCGCGACGTCTTGCGAAGGGAGCACTTCGAGCTAATGGCTGATGGGGCCATCCTCGCGAACTCGGGCCATTTCGACATCGAAATCGACCTGTCATCGCTTGCTGAGCTCGCAGGGAATAACCGCCGGCAAGTCCGCCCAGGCGTTGAGGAGTTCCTCGTCCCGAGGGAAAATGGCGAAGCGAGGCGCGTCCTGGTGATTGCGGAGGGAAGGCTCGTGAATCTCAGTGCGGCAGAAGGCCATCCCGCGGCGGTCATGGATATGAGCTTTGCGAACCAGGCGCTGGTAGCAGAGTGGGTCGTGAAGCACGGCGGTGACCTTGGTCCGAACGTGCTCGGTGTGCCTGAGGAGATCGACTCTGAGGTTGCGCGCTTGAAGCTCGACAGCATGGGTGTCGAGATCGATCGTCTCACCGCGGCTCAGCGGGAGTACCTGTCTTCGTGGGCTACGGGAACGTGACACCCACCGGCTGCATCATCAGGTAGTTCTGAGACTGTGTCTGCGGCAGGAGGCTGCAAGCAGAACCTTCGCTGGAAAGAGCCAGGATCGTTCCTTCGAGTGACGCCAACTTGAATCGCTCGTGACCCTGGCGCTTCTCTGCGCCTTGGATCACACCCCCACGGAGATGGTCGCTTCCTGCAGAACGCGTCCGACGTGGTGTCCCTCGGGTTCGATGTGCTCTATGCGTTTGGTGACCCTATGTGTTGGTCGTACATCTGTTGGTGTTGTGTTGGTGCCTTTGAGCCAACCGACCCATGAGCGAGGGCATCGATTTGTACGACTGGCAGCTGGTGACGCCTTTTTCAGTTGTTCTGGCTCCACCAGACTCGCCAAGCGACGGGATTAGCTTGGTTGCAGTAGTCGGAGATATGGACCTGAAGGGAGCTGTGGAACGCGAGTCCGCCTGGGGGAGTGAAGTACATCACGTCAGCATATGCACCGTTTCGCCGCATCTGGCCACCCTCGACCCCGGTCAAGTTAGTGCCGAACTGTGCCGCTCCCCAGATATTATCCCCCAGCATTGTCTGGCCATCGATGATCACGTTCGCTCCGATACAAGCGCCGTTTCCATCCTGGTAGGCGGAGAGAATCAAGCCTTTGAATACCCCTGATCCACTGAGGTTGACTGCCCAGACACCCTGGCCATTGACCCATTGACCCCAGGTCTGGGAGAACTGGGCCCTGCCACGCCCTGGCTGGGTTAGCAGGCGCGATGTGCCGTTATAGGACTTCTCTGGGAAGTTCGCGACGTTCACGCTTGGCGTGTTTGTCACGTTCACATTCACCGGCGGCAGAGATGAATGCGATGTCGCGGCGCTCGCTGCAGGTGTGCTGAGCATCACAGCTGCACCCATTCCGGACCCAACCATGAGCATCCCAGCCGCCAGCAACCCAGCGATTCCCGAACGGGGAATCAGATGATTCATCCGCGTCATCGTATCCTCCTGACCCATCGAATCTGACCCATTGAATCCTCCAACCCCGAACTTGGCTACGCTGTCTATGATACATCGTGACAAGGGAAAAAGTTGGCGCGATGCCCGACCAAAGTGGCTGGAAGAAGATGCCACACCGGAAAGTACAAGAACAAGAGGTACGATAACTCTCGGTTGCAGGAGGTCCCGCTGGTGCCCGCTGTGATGCGAGAACCAGCGCGTGAAGAATCGGCGTGGAGACAGTCGAGACGTGGAAACAGTCGAGACGTGGAAACAGTCGAGACGTGGAAACAGTCGAGAACAGTGCAGTGGTGTAGGCGGTGTCTCGTTTGGGCTCAAGGCCAGATCCGAGGTTGTGGTGATGCGGTCCTGTTTAGGCGACCGGTGCTAGTTGCCGCGCTGCAGGGATGCCCACGTGATCTTCATCTCTGTGCTACGCAACCACGAGAGGCATTGGGACTTCGCATCCGGTGAGCGTGAGGGCAGTTCGCTACGACTCGCATTTTCGGGCACGAGAGAGGTAAGATGACCCCGTTAGAAAGACGCGCAGGGAGAGAGTATATAATAAGCTAGGCTGTCGAACGGCTTTCCAAGTGCGAAGGGCCGTTGAGGCATAAGGGCGTTGAGGAGGAGGCATGAGGAGCCAGCATGACTCCGACACAGGGGCTAAGGCAGGCAGGGCGGTGTATGGTGCATAGGCACAGGCTGGATTCGAAGAAGAGGCGAAGGCTGCATAGGCCGAGGAGGGGTGAGGCGGGCTTTGGGCTGGTTGAGGTGATCATAGCGATCGTGATCCTCCTCATCGTACTCGTACCCGCTGCGGCCCTCTTGGCAAACGCGCTCCAAGCCCAGTTCAATGCTCAGTTCCGCCTCACCGCGTCGAACCTTGCAAGCAAGCAGGCTGCGGGGGTGCAGTCTATGGCTGAGCAGAACTTCAGCGCTGCTTTCGATCGCTTTGTCATGGGGGTGTCGAACACGAACCAAAACAAAGGCGTTGTGTACCCCGGGAATGCGTACCTTCCTGCACCTGCATGCAGCCCTGTGGGCGTCCCTCAGCCACTGTATCTCGGGTCTCCAACCGCCCAGCCTTGTTCGCAGAAGGTTGGGAACATCAATTACACGATTCAACCGTACAACGCATGGGTCCCTGCGCCGGGCAGTGGCTATACGGGTCCGGCGAACTCGAGTTCTTCGTGTAAGAACATCCCGCAGGCGTACCCCACCTACAAAGTAAACACGCTGCACGAGGTCACACAGGGACCCCCGATAGTTCTGGACGCGACAGCTAACGTGACGTGGGTGCAGCAGGGAAGTACCAATTCCGTTGTGCAGTCCACCCTTGATGCGCCACCGCAGGGTTTCTTCAATGCGAACGATGGCTACATTGATCTCCAGGTTATCGGAATTCCGAGCACCGAGGCAGCGTGGGTATTCGTGGTCGAGCCGAGTGCCATCACCAAGGGCCCCCCGATCACTTACTATGCCCCCTCGACGACTCCAGGGAACTGTGCATTCTTTGTGAACCTCCCGGCCGGACCCGGCTATAAAGTAGGGGTGTGTCAGATGTCAAAGACTCCGGCGATACTGCCTGCCTACGGGCAACCTTGCAACGGTTCTGCAGCACCTGGCCTAGTTACGGTTGTCGCATCTCAGGGGACGCCAGTGACGGTTGTCCCGCTCAACTGCTACTCAGAGGATGTGATGAAGTACAATCCACTCGCGTACTGGCAGTTGAACGAGCTCAGTGGGACCACCGCTGCAGACGTGTCGGGGAATGGCTACAACGGCACCTACGAGGGAAGCTACAGTCTAGGTCAGCCGGGTTCTCCGATTAGCCCTAGCTGTCCGACCTCGGCTGTGTCCACCTCTTCGGTGGGCTTTGCTGGTGGCGGCTACGTCGCGACGCCACTTGGGAACCCGACAGGGCAACCTCCGCCGCAGTACTTCGAGGTGAACGCCTTTACGGTCGAGGGGTGGGCGAAGATCTCCGGCTACCCGCCAGGGTCGGGAGCTAATCCGCGGATCATCGCAAACGCGAAGACTGATAATCAACCAGGCGCTGGTGGCGGCCTTCTCAACGGGTCAAGGGGGTTCGAGATTTGGGTCAACTCCGGGGGGTCGACCGAGACGTTTGCTGTTGGTAACGGTCTCGTGAATGCCCAAGCAACCGGGTCGGAGCAGCTGAACATCGGCCAGTGGTACTTCTTTGCTGGTACGTACAACGACGCAACGGGTGTTGCGACTCTCTATGTGGACGGACAGCCGATCGCGACTGCGAACCTGCAAGGCGGTGGCCCTGTCGCTCCAACGCTGTATCCCATCAACATTGGGAGGAACCCGTCCTACAATGGTGACTACCTGGATGGGAACGTCGATCAAGTGGCTGTCTACAACTACGCGTTGACTGCGACGGATTTGCAGAGCCAGTTCGGCAAGTCATGAATCATGAGGATGTCCGCAGCTTAGGTGGGCATGATGCGGTGGGCGCTCGGCCAGTATCCGAAGAGTTGTTCTGAGGCTGCGATTGGCGTGCGCTGCGTTGTGTTGATGAGGCACTGTGTCAATGGGCAGGTATGCGCACACGTGTTGAAGGTGCGAGGAACATTATGAAGGCAAGGCCTCGTGCGCGGCGAGACGTACTCAACGTATCCAGGCGAAGCTTGCTCAGTGGATCTTGTGCGGTGATAGCAGGTGGGCTCCTCGTATGGGCGCTTTCCTCGCTCACGGCCCCCTATGCAGCTGCAGCTTCTTCTATGGGGACGAGGCCATCTGGTGCGTTCATGACTGCGAGCGTTAGATCCCAGGGATTAGCTCAGTCCTCGACGCCCGTAGGGTGGTCGGTGACGCCGAGCCCCAACACGCGAGCGGCTCTGAACATCCTCCAAGCGGTTGCTCCCGTATCCTCGGTTGATGTGTGGGCGGTGGGGTATACGAGCAACCAGATCACCGACAGCGGTCTCATCGAACACTTCAATGGCTTCAACTGGTCGGTTGTGCCAACCCCGGTCCCCGGTCCATTCGCGAACAGCGCTCTGAGGGGAGTATCCGCGGTCTCCGCGAATGATGTCTGGGCGGTCGGAAACGTAAGCAACGTCGGGATCATCAGCAGCGCTAGATCTCCCGAACGACTCCTTAGGGGTCACTCGCGGTTCCCGTCGCGGTTGTCGCACCAGCAGGCTAGCCAGGCTAATACGCTCATCGAGCACTTCAACGGCTTTAGCTGGTCGGTGGTGCCAAGTCCCAACACCAGCCTGGCGGTGAACACTCTTTCGTCGGTGCTTGCTATCTCCGCCAGCGATGTCTGGGTGGTGGGGTACGCACGCGGAACAGGCACCAATGCTCTGGATGTGCCGCTCATCGAGCACTTCAACGGCTTCAGCTGGTCGATCGTTGCAAGCCCGAACCCATCGGGTACAACCAGCAACAACCTGGAGCTCTTATCGGCTTCCTCGGCTTCGGACATCTGGGCAATTGGTGACATATCCTCAGCAAACTCCTCGAGCGGGGAGTTTGAGACGTTGATGGAGCACTTCAACGGCTTCAGCTGGTCGGTGGTATCAAGTCCGGTTCCAACGGGCTCGTTGTTGAACGATGTGGACGGGCTGAGTGTGATTTCGCCATCTGATGCCTGGGCGGTCGGGTGGTCGGTTTCAGCGGGTTCTTCCAAGTCAATCGCTATTGTGCAGCGCACGCTGATCGAGCATTTCAACGGCTTCAGCTGGTCGATCGTTGCAAGCCCGAACATGAGCTCGGTCGGGAACATGCTCGATGGGGTCGCAGCTCTTGGACCAAACAACGTCTGGGCAGTTGGCGCTTGGGCCTCCAGCGGGCTCGCTAGCCCAGGGGCCGGTTACACTCTCGTTGAGCATTTCAATGGCACGAGTTGGTCATTGATGCCAAGTCCAAGCCCACCCGGGACTCTCGACAGCGAGTTGAACGCAATAGCTACAGTCCCGTTCTCCTCGACACAGGCGTGGGCAGTTGGTGATACCAACAACTCCTCTACCTCGCCAAATGGGGTAGCGACATCGGCTACGACCCTGGTAGCGCACCTCGCACCGCTTCCGTTGCCGCCAGCAGGGTATGACATTGCGGCATCTGATGGCGGTGTCTTCGCATTCGGCAGTGCGGTCTTTCACGGATCGATGGGTGGACGCCCTCTGAACAAGCCAGTCGTCGGAGCCGCGGCAGACACTGTCAGCAAAGGCTACTGGCTCGTCGCCTCCGACGGTGGCGTCTTTTCCTTTGACGCTCCTTTCTATGGTTCGATGGGTGGACGCCCGCTGAACTCACCGATCGTCGGCATGGCTGCGACTCCCTTTGCCGGTGGTTACTGGCTTGTCGCGGCTGACGGAGGAATGTTCTCCTTTGGAGACGCTCCTTTCTATGGCTCGATGGGCGGGCGCCCGCTGAACTCACCGATCGTCGGAATGGCCTCTACCTTTGACGGCGGTGGCTACTGGCTGGTCGCGGCCGATGGCGGGGTCTTTGCCTTTGGGGACGCGGTCTATCACGGCTCGATGGGTGGCAGGCCGTTGGCGAAGCCCGTGGTCGGTATCGCCACAACCTCAAACATGGGGGGCTACTGGCTGGTCGCCTCCGACGGAGGGGTCTTTGCCTTCGGTAATGCGCCTTACCACGGCTCCGTGCCCGGCCTGCTTGCTGCGTATGGCCTCGAGATCGGCTCACCGGTGGTCGGCGCGACAATGGCCTCGAACGGCACCGGATACTGGCTTGTCACTGCTGCGGCGGGGGTAGTGAGCTTTGGAGCTGCGTTCTACGGCTCCATGCTTGGGCGTGCGCTCAACGGCGCGGTAGTTGCTATCTCGACCGGTTGAGGCCCTGAGCGTGATGACTCTCAGGAATCCGCTGTAGTGAACACCTGTTTAGCCTGGCGGGGGGGCGAGTGCAGCAGCTTTCATCCCTGGAGTGAGAAAAAGGGTGCCAAGGGCGTGCGCAATAGCCATTGCACGCGAGGTAGTCGACCCCCGCGTGCCATTGGGCGGCGTCAGCCACTGGCATTTCCCAGTGATTGCCACGCAATCGATGAGAGCGCTGAGATGCTCTGTATCCCATATCCCATCGAAGGGTCACCGGTGGTAAGGACGGCGATCACGTAGTTACGCCCGAGGCCATCCACGATGCCGATACTGTTCACCTGCCAACCCCCGCTTCCGAGTGGGAGCCAGCCATTCTTCAGGGCCACCAACGCGCCTTGGCCGACGCCGGCTGACACGCCCCACGCCTGAGATGGGGTGACGTTCTCCATGAGCGAAAGCTCGTAGGAGCGCGAGACGTTCGTGAGTAGGTGGCTTGGGAATGCGATAGTCCTCAGTAATGCTGTTTGGTCGGCCGCCGTGGTGGACGTGAGCCCCCAGGCGAGGTTCGGGGCAGTAGCGGGCATGCCGACCAGGCTGTCAAAGGAGGCTACGCCGTTTGCTCCACCGACGAGATTCCAAAGCCCGGTTGCTGCCGCATTGTCGCTCTGCTCGATCATCGGTACAGCGAGTGCCTGCTCACCAGGTGTAAGGAATCGGCCAGCGGACTGTGCTTGCCAGAGCGCAGTAGCCAATATATCCACCTTCACGATACTCGCAGTGAACTCGGCTAGCGAGGGGTTGATCACGAACGTCTGGCCGGTCACGGCGTCGTAGACCGCAGCAGTGATGAATCCGCTCCGGCTGCTCAGATAGGAGGCTGCTCGCTGGCCGAGCGGAGATGTTTCGCTGCCGTAGGCTATCCGGTAAGCGCTGATGGAGGCCACTATCCCCACTGCAGTAGCGACGGTGTCGGCGCCACCTGGCGGGTTGTGCCATACAGTCCCACCAGTTGTGGCGCTCGATCCATGGAATGCGGCGTCGAAGCCGTAAACGCCACCATCCGCGCCGACCAGCCAGTAGCCATTGCTCATCGGGTCAGCGGCAATGCCCACGATCGGAGCCGCAGGCACGATCCCTCTGCTGGGGAGCGATCCATGGAATGCGGCGTCGAAGCCGTAAACGCCGCCATCCGCGCCGACCAGCCAGTAGCCATTGCTCATCGGGTCAGCGGCAATGCCCACGATCGGAGCCGCAGGCACGATCCCTCTGCTGGGGAGCGATCCATGGAATGCGGCGTCGAAGCCGTAAACGCCGCCATCCGCGCCGACCAGCCAGTAGCCATTGCTCATCGGGTCAGCGGCAATGCCCACGATCGGAGCCGCAGGCACGATCCCTCTGCTGGGGAGCGATCCATGAAATGCGGCGCCATCGTAGGAAAATACCCCACCAGCGCTGTCCACGACCCAATAGGCGCCCAGCCGAAAGCTCGAGGCGATTCCGGTTACAGAGGAGCTGGGTGAGGGGATCTCGGTGGTTTTGACTTCGCCGGGCCGCCACGACGCCACAGAGTCTGGCGCAGGTGGCGATGCGGTGAGCGCCCATCCCGCCTGGCGCGGGGAGAGCGCGGCAGCGTTCGTCTCGGCCGCGAGAAAAAGGGTGCCACAGGCGAGAGCAATAGCCAATGCCAGCACAGAGATAGGCCTCGATCCGCCTGTAGTCACGTCCCTAAGTATTGGCCGCATGGGCTGTGCTTGCCAGCCGGGCTGGAACTTGGGGGCCGTTGTGCACCGGGTGTGCGACCAAAAAGTAGGTGATCCCCGGAGACAGCTGTGATCTGTGGTAGTCTGGTTGTGGGTCCCACAACCAGACAGGAGACACAATGAGATCATCGCTTCCCGACCTGGAGCAACGCAGAGCCGCTCTTTATTCCGAGCTCGCCAATACTGACGATTTCCGACGCGGGAGCATCACTATCAATTACCGCCGTTGCGGCAAGGCGAACTGTGTCTGTGCGGATCCCTCCCACCCAGGACATGGACCACGACACCTCTGGACCCGTTCGGTGCCAGGAGGAAAGACCGAGGGGTGTCAGCTGGCACCGGGCCCCGAGCTAGACAAGGTGAGCAAGGAGGTGGCCAACTACAAACAGTTCATGGCTAAGGTCAGCGAGGTCGTGGAGGTGAACGAAGCAATCTGCAAAGCCCGGCAGGTGGGAGAGTCCCCACCTGCAGAGGTCTCGGCGACAGGACCTGAAAAAGGGGGCTCTTTGCTGAACTCGAAGCGGAGTTCGCGTCCGAGCTAGAGCGTCTCGCGGCACTTAGGGCGGTGCACTAGCGGTGCCGTTTGCGTAAGATATGACATAAGCCCTATTGGAGTCGAAGGAGGCGAAATGGACGTTTCTATCCGCACCGGCAACATCCAACTGCCGAGGGAGGTCAAGTCTGCAGCCGAGGAGAAGGTCGCCCGGCTGGATCGTTTCATCGCAACAGGGGAGCGTGCAGAGGTGAGCTTCTTTGAAGAACGCAACCCGCGCATTCCTGAAAAGGATATTTGTGAGGTTGCAGTGGTCAGCAGGGGCCATGTCCTGCGGGCTCGGGCGTCTGCGGTCGAGCCGTTGGCGGCGGTAGAGCGTGTTGTGGGCAAGATGGAGCATCGTCTCGAGCGTTTCAAGGGAAGGCTGATCGCGAGGAACCGGCCGAGAGGCTCTGGCCATGGCTCGCGGGGCCGCTCTGCTAGGCAAGCGAGCGTGTTAGACGGCCACGTTGACGGGCTCCACTATGACGCCCGCCAGGGCATCGGCGACGCTTGACGCAAGCAACGGAGCAGTGAGGCTGGTCGCCTCAGCAGTGCGGATTTGCCTGTCTGCTGATGAGGCTTGCCAGGGTTGCGATGTTGCGAGGGAGGCGTAGGGCCAGTTCGCAGTAGACTCTTTTTTTGATGAGCGTCTTTGCGAAGGTTCTCAAGGTCGGTGAAGGCAAGAAGATTCGGCGTTTGGCCGAGTTGGTCCCGCTGGTCAACGAGTTCGAGCCTGAATTGGAGAAACTGGATGACGCCGCGCTCGCGCACTCGACAGTCGAGTTTCGCGAGCGTTTGGAGCGCGGAGAGTCCCTCGACGACATGCTCGTTGAGGCCTTCGCCGTCGTCCGGGAAGCTGCATGGCGTGTGATTGGACAGCGGCACTTCGATGTGCAGCTCATGGGCGGTATGGCTCTTCACTTTGGCTGGATCGCAGAGATGAAGACCGGTGAGGGGAAGACGCTGGTCTCAACACTCCCCGTCTACTTGAACGCGCTGTCTGGCAGCGGGGTCCATGTGGTGACGGTTAACGAGTACCTGGCCAAGCGGGATGCGGAGTGGATGGGAAGCATCTATCGCTGGCTCGGTCTTACGGTCGGCTTGGCCGTCAGTTCAGCGAGCGAGGAGACCACTGCGAAGCAGCAGGCGTATGCCTGCGACGTCACGTATGCGACGAACACGGAGCTCGGCTTCGACTACCTGCGAGATAACATGGCCCGTTCACGCGAGATGATGGTCCAGCGCGGACATGTGTACGCGATCGTCGACGAGGTCGACTCCATCCTTGTGGACGAGGCGCGAACCCCACTCATCATCAGCGGACCCGCAGAGGAGTCAGCACGGCTCTACAGCCAGTTTGCGGGGATAGCGAGAATGCTGAGGCGTGACGTCGACTACGAAGTGGACGAGGAGAAGCGCGTGGTCGCGCCTACCGAGGAGGGGATCGAGAAGGTTGAGCGACATCTAGGCGTGGAAAACCTGTACGACATGGTTTCGGTGAACTACGTGCATCATCTCAACCAGGCGCTCCTTGCCAAGGAGCTTTACATGCGCGACGACGACTACATAGTTGCGAACGGTGAAGTAAAGATTATCGACGAGTTCACGGGACGCCATCTCGAAGGTCGACGCTGGTCTGACGGTCTTCACCAGGCGGTGGAGGCGAAGGAACGGGTGCGCATCAAAGAGGAGAACCATACCTGGGCAACTGTCACGCTTCAGAACTACTTTCGCATGTACGACAAGCTTGCGGGGATGACCGGCACCGCCGTAACAGAGGCGGCCGAGTTCGCGAATACGTACAACCTTCCAGTGGTCCCGATCCCCACTCATCGGCCGATGGTACGTGTGGATCATCCAGATCTGATCTACAAGAGCGAGTCGGCCAAGTTCGCGGCTGTCGTCAAGGACATATCTGAACGATACGACAGGGGCCAGCCTGTGCTTGTCGGCACGGCTTCGGTCGAGAAGTCAGAGATCCTCTCCCGCCTGCTTGAACGGGCAGGCGTTCCACATAGCGTGCTTAACGCGAAACAGCACGCGAAGGAGGCGTCGATCGTCGCGCAGGCAGGGCGGCTTCATGCAGTTACTGTAGCGACGAACATGGCGGGACGAGGGGTGGACATCCTACTGGGCGGGAATCCGAGCGGCCTCGCCCGGGATGAGGTGCTAGCCCAGGGGCTCGATCCCCAGGATGACTCAGAGGGTGCGGAGATGTTTTCGACGCTCAAGGAGCGTTTCGAGTCGGAGTGCGCACTGGAGGGGGACATGGTCCGGGGGCTGGGTGGGCTGTATGTGCTTGGCAGCGAGCGCCATGAGAGTCGCAGGATCGATGACCAGCTCAGGGGACGCTCTGGGCGCCAGGGTGATCCGGGATCAAGCCGCTTCTACCTCTCACTTGAAGACGAGCTCATGCGGTTGTTTGCAAGTGGGGCGATCAACTGGGTGATGGACAAGGCGCTCCCGGATGACACCCCGATCGAGGCGCGTATGGTTACGAAGGCGATCGAGAAGGCCCAGTACACGGTGGAAGAGCGCAACGCAGAGATCCGAAAAGAGGTTCTCAAGTACGACGAGGTCATGAACGAGCAGCGAAAGGTGATCTACGAACGTCGCCTTCAGGTGCTCGACGGTGAGGATCTGGTGGAGCGCACCGAGGAGTTGCTCGAGGAGACGATCGTTGCTCTTGTGCAGAGGGCCTGCCCGCGAGACTTCCCTGAGGAATGGAACCTCCAGCAGTTGCTGGTGGAGGTCGGGCAGTACTACCCGACGAAGTTCACGGTTGAGGATCTAGAGCCAGCGACGACTGCCAGCCATATATCGGAGAGCCTTGTTGCTGAGGCGCTCGACTTCTACCGGTCACGTGAGGAGTCGATGCCTGGCGGCGCGGAGATGGCACGCCAGATCGAACGTGAGGTGATGCTCCAGATCATCGATCAGCGCTGGCGAGAGCATCTGGCGGAGATGGACTACCTGGTTGAGGGGATCAACTTGCGTGCAATGGGCCAGCAAGATCCGCTCGTGGCGTTCCAACGCGAGGGGTTCGCTATGTTCGGTGAGCTGATGGACTCGATTGACGATGACTATCTCAGGTATGTGATGCACGTGGAGGTGTTGGCAGAGCCGCAAGAGCAGCCCGATTTCAGCCAGCTCGAGTATCAGGCGGCGAGTGATCCGGTTGAGGGCACGGAGTCCATCGCCAATGTCCTCGCGAACCAGGCAGCTCTAGCTGGTAACGCAGCTGGTAATGGCGCGGCCGGCGATCGATCAAGTGGTGGCGCCCCACCCGGCGGTGATGTTCCGGTTGAGGCCACCCAGGCCCCCACCGTTCTTTCTGCGCGTGAGAAGATCGGGCGGAACGAACCGTGCTGGTGCGGGAGTGGCAGGAAGTTCAAGCTGTGCCATGGCTCACGCTGAGGGTACGAACGGCTTCAGAAACGAAGAACCTTCAGCGCGGGACCCGAAGCGTGACCTCACACCCGAGCTGGCAAACCTGAGGCGCAGGCTCGAGGACGCAGTGGGCTACCTCGACCTAGAGGCGCTGAGCGCGCGAAAAAAAGAGCTGGAGGTGGATCTTGCCCGGCCTGACCTGTGGGACGATCCAGAAACCGCGCGGCGCGCCGGTTCCGAGTACGGCCGCGTAAGTGATGACATCGATCGTCTTTCAGCGATATCCGACAAGCTTGCCGAGGCATCTGAGCTCTACCAGCTTGGTATCGACGAGGGCGACGATGGGCTTCGTGAGGATATCGGCAAGGTGGTCGCGGGGCTCTCTGACGAGCTTCATGCACTCGAGATGAGGTCGCTGTTCTCTGGGGAGTATGACGAACGAGATGTGGTCGCAGAGGTTCATGCAGGTGCCGGTGGCACTGATGCCCAAGACTGGGCCGAGATGCTGCTCAGGATGTACCTGCGTTGGGCCGAGCGGCGTGAGTTCGAGGTGGAGTTGGATGAGGTGACCCCAGGGCAGGAGGCGGGAATTCTCTCAGCGACGGTTATCATCAAGGGTAGGTACGCATATGGCCTGTTGTCGGCGGAGAAGGGGGTCCACAGACTGGTTCGGATGTCGCCCTTCGACGCCCAGAAGCGTCGTCAGACGAGCTTCGCGTCCTTCGATGCCGTGCCGTTCCTGGACGAGCTTTCCGATGAGATCGAAATCGATGACAAAGAGCTGCGTATTGACACCTACCGATCCTCTGGAGCAGGGGGCCAGCATGTGAACGTGACGGATTCAGCTGTTCGGATTACCCACCTCCCGACCGGTCTGGTGGTTTCGTGTCAGAACGAGAGGAGCCAGCACCAGAACAAGGCGAGGGCGATGCAGGTCCTCATTGCGAAGCTCGCCCAGCTCCAGCGTGACCAGCGAAAAGCCGAGATCGACGCTCTCGCAGGTCCTCAAGCGGGAATCTCCTGGGGGAACCAGATCCGCTCCTACGTCCTTGCTCCATTCCAGCTGGTGAAGGATTTGCGGACCCAGTACGAGACCGGAAATGTCGCAGCTGTGTTGGATGGCGATTTGGACGCATTCATGGAGGCTTATCTGTACTGGCGCAGGACCTCCGAGCAATGAAACTGCCCCGGGCTGGGAGATTAATAATCATGATAAGGCCAGGTGGCACCCGTCTTCGTTGTTCATAGGGCTGGACGGGCGCGCGAATTCACCACGGAGACGCGCGAAGCTGCTAACCTATGCCCTAGGACGTTCCGAAGTGCTGTGGGGCTTCGGGGATGCGGTTGTATCGGCCGACGGGCAGTGCGAGATGAACCGTATGGAACGATTTCCCTACGCGGCGAGGCCAACAAGGTCCCGGTCGCAACGACACCAAGATGATCAGCTTTGAAAACGTCACCAAGTCATACAGGGGAAGCATCCTGGCCCTTCGCGAGTGCTCGGTTCGCATCGAGAAGGGCGAGTTTGTTTTCATCGTCGGCCCATCAGGGTCGGGCAAGACGACGTTCATTCGTCTACTGCTGAGGGAGGAGGTGCCGGATTCCGGCCAGATCTGGCTCGCAGGACGGGAGGTGACTCATCTGGCCTCCTGGAAGGTGCCGTATCTCCGGCGCAATATCGGGTGTGTGTTCCAAGACTTCCGATTGCTGCCGAACAAGACCGTCGCGGAGAACGTCTCGTTTGCGTTAGAGGTGATTGGCAGGCCCAAGCATGTAATGCGCACGCAAGTTCGCCAAGCGCTTGATTTGGTTGGTCTGGGGAAGAAGCAGGACAGATTGCCGAATGAGCTTTCCGGCGGTGAACAGCAGCGAGTCGCTGTAGCCAGGGCCTTTGTCAATCGCCCGCTCGTGCTGCTGGCAGATGAGCCGACGGGGAACCTTGATCCTAAGACGAGTCTTGGTATCATGCGCCTGCTCGACAGGATCAACCGTACGGGGACGACGGTGATGGTGGCGACCCACGACGCGAGCATGGTTGATGCGATGCGTCGCAGGGTGATCGAACTTGAGCATGGCGAGCTGGTCCGCGACCAGGCAAGAGGAGTTTACGGGTACAGCACGTGAAATACACCCTGCGAGGTATGCATAGATGACGATGTCGATGGAGTACGCGGCTCGTGAGGCTGCGGGCAATCTGTGGCGCAATCGCTTGATGACCATGACGGCCGTTCTAACGGTCGCGGTTTCGCTGTCACTTCTCGGGGCGACGATGCTGATGCGCCAGGCTGTGTCGAGTGTCACTGTGAACTGGGGTAAGGGTGTAAACATCATTGTGTTCATGCACTCGGGTGC
The DNA here is from genome assembly GCA_021802485.1 of Actinomycetes bacterium. GTDB lineage: Bacteria > Actinomycetota > Acidimicrobiia > Acidimicrobiales > JAJZXF01 > JAJZXF01. The sequence continues at coordinate 30,288 of JAJZXF010000013.1, forward strand.
CACAGGTGGCCAACGGAAAGCGGTCAATCAGCAGCTGACCGGCATGCCTCAGGTGTCGCGTTGCTACTACGTGGGCCATGCAGCGTCCTTTGCCGAGATGAAGCGGATGTTCCGCTCGGAGCCTGACGTCTACCAGCAGGCTGGCCTTACTGCATCAGAGGTGCCCACCTCGTTTCGTTGTGCGCTTGCGAATCCGAAGGACGCTCAAGTGGTTGCAAGTGCCTTTCAGAACGAGCCAGGGGTTCGATCTGTGTACGATCCGGTGAAGCAAGCCAATACGATCCAAAAGGTGAGCGGAATCATCCAGCTGATCTTCGTCATCGTGGCTGTGATACTCCTGCTGTCTGCTGCAGTCTTGATCCTCAATACCATCCGGCTGGCTATCTTTGCGCGCCGTAGGGAGGTCGCGGTCATGAAGCTGGTTGGCGCTACCAATTGGTTCATCCGGGTGCCATTCATGCTTGAGGGATTGACCCAGGGGATCATTGGTGCGGTGGTGGCCACGGGGGTGGTCTTCGGCATGCATGCGTTCCTCGGCTATGTGGTGAAGCACTACCACGCGACCTTGCTTAAAGCACTAGTGGTTCCGCTACATGATGTTGTGTCCACCGTGGTGGTTGTCTTCCTCGTCGGGATGGTGGTCGGGGTTCTCGGCTCTGTCATAGCAATACGCCGTTTCCTCGAGGTCTGACGCGGCAAGCGTCTAAATGATGGCGAGCGCCTTCGAGGAGTGGCAGGCCGCCTACGACGCATCTGATCTGCGCGACTCGGACTTCGAGACGATGTCGGGCGTACCGGTCTCGCCTCTGTACTTGCCATCAGAGCGCTCAGCGGAGCCCGCGGACTTCCCCGGGCTGTTTCCGTATACTCGTGGTCCGTACGCGTCTATGTACCGCTCCAAGCTGTGGACGATGAGAATGTTTGCGGGGTTTGGTGGCCCCAAGGATACGAATATCCGTTTCAAGCAGCTTCTTGAGGCTGGGAGTGGCGGCCTTTCCGTCGCCTTCGATCTGCCAACCTTGATGGGACGTGACTCTGACGACCCGCTTTCAAGAGGGGAGGTCGGGCGTTGCGGCGTAGCGTTGGACACTCTTTCTGATGCAAGAGATCTCTTTGCGGGGATCGATCTTTCAGCCGTGACGACATCCATGACGATCAACTCACCCGCGGCCGTTGTGCTGGCTATGTACATTGCCGCTGCGGAGGACGCTGGCGTTGAACGGAGTGCGCTAGGCGGTACCCTCCAGAACGACATTTTGAAGGAGTACCAGGCCCAGAAGGAGTATGTGTTCCCACCTCGTCCATCGACGCGGCTCGTATCGGACGTGATCTCATTTTGTGCCGCAGAGCTTCCCCAATTTCACCCTGTCTCGATATCCGGATATCACATCAGGGAGGCGGGCTCAACCGCAGCTCAGGAGCTTGCTTTCACTCTTGCCAACGGCTTTGCGTATGTGGAGGCGGCCCGCTCAAGAGGCCTGGAGGTAGATTCATTTGCTCCCCGCCTCTCCTTCTTTTTCAACGCTCAGATCGACTTCTTCGAAGAGGTAGCGAAGTATCGAGCTGCCAGGAGGATCTGGGCTCGCTGGATCAGGGATCGTTACGGATCCAACGACCCGCGTTCGCTTCGTCTCAGATTTCATGCACAGACGGCCGGGGTATCCCTCACGGCCCAACAGCCTGAATTGAACCTGGTGCGTACAGCGCTGGAGGCCCTGGCCGGAGTTCTTGGTGGAACCCAGAGCCTGCATACCAACTCGATGGATGAGGTACTTTCGCTTCCGACGGAGTCTGCGGCCCGGCTGGCGTTGCGTACGCAGCAGGTCATCGCCTACGAGACAGGTGTTGCGAACGTGGCGGACCCGCTGGGTGGCTCGTACTATGTCGAGGCGCTGACAGGCGAGTTGGAGGACCAAGCAGAAGAGATTTTTGATGTCCTTTGCAACATGGGAGAAGGGTCGATGCTTGAAGGGGTGTTCAACGCGATCGAGCAAGGATGGTTTCAAGAGCAGATAGCCGACGCTGCTTATGCTTTGGAGCGCAAGCAGTCTTGTTCAAGGCGTGTTGTTGTGGGCGTGAACGCTTTCACGCAGGGAGATAGCGAGTTGCCACCCACGCTCGCGATCGATGCTCGGGTGGAGCCGAGGCAGGTGGAGCGCTTAGCTGCTGTGCGCGCGCAGCGGAGCGATACAGCGGTGAGTTCAGCGTTGGAACGGGTACGTGCTGACGCGTCCACGGATGCCAACCTGATGCCGGCCATCCTCGAGGCGGCCAGGGCCTTTGCAAGCATTGGGGAGATCATGGGTGCTCTCGGCGATGTATTCGGGTACTGGCGAGAAGATCCGGTGCTTTGAGCCAAATGCGGCCGCAACCCCCTTCCCCCAGTTATGTGGCTAATGGGGAGGCACCTAATCCACAGAGCTTAGCGCCTCGATTGGCCACATGAAAAGGAGTTATGCGGCCGCGGAGCGAAGCGAAGAGCGAACCAATGTCCCCCATTAGCCGCATAACGCAAAGGAGTGGTCAAGGCCGCGGATAAGACAAGTACGCACCTATCTGAGGAACTGTTACACCCCTGGAGTAGTCTCGAACATATCCTCGCATTACCGAGTAGTCCGCCAACAAACCGTGAGGTCCTACGCACAGCGATTGTCCCGGTCACCTTGTCGGGTGTGGACTACCGGCGAGCCCACGATGCTCACCACATTGCAGCTGGTCTATGGGACCAAGCGGTCGACTGGGTACATGGGGAGTGGAAAGCGAAGCACAACCCAGGCAAGTACGACATCCGAGCGTTCCTCACCTCGATCCCACGAGAACAACGCCCGCTTCATGCTCACAGTACTGAGGCGATCGGATACGAGCTCTGAACGAGTCCGGGTCCACAAAGACCTCTCCTGCGCCTGCAGCACGCAACCGACCATGTGGGCGGTACTACCCGGTGCAAGGTGTGCAACTTCACCTGTCACCGAGACGCTGTTGGAGCGATCAACATCCTACAGGAGGCGATACATGGGGACTATGTCCCCATAGGACCGGATGTCACGATCCGAGTCACGTATCTCCGGGACGAGAAGCGTTGGTCACCTGATCAGCGCAACACACACCGTATGGTGCAGTGCCGAAAGGCCATAACCCTGAGTAGTGCCAAGAACCAGGCCTCGGCGGAAACGTCGTGCAAGCCGAAGCTAGCAAACTCATCCACCAGCTCTTTGGAGCGAGTTCCGTTGGTCGCGGTAGCGTGATGTGCGCGATGTGAGGCAAACCAAGCCAGACGGCAGGGCTAGAAGCCCCGTCCGTCAGGGCGGGGAGGTTCAGCGACCTTTGATGGTTCCGCCAGCATGAACGGAGGAGCGGTGCCGCCTGACAGCCATACTGAACAACAGGCAGCTCAACTTGAGGCGTTCCGTCCCCGCTGGCGCGGTCAGCCAGCACGGCTCGAGGTCTGGTATGCAACATTTTCAGACCCAACGCACAATGTCGGCGTCTGGATCCACCACGAGATCGTCTCCCCGCCACGCAGCAAGTCCTCTAGTTGGTCAAAGCTCCGCGGATGGAATACCCGCACCACTTCGGCTTCGGATTTGCGCCCGGCCTCGGGGTCAGGCTCGAAACCGGAGTCAGCGCATCAGCAGATTCAGGAGACGGGTTTGGCTTGCGGAACCGCGGCACGACCCGTCCCGACTTCCGGGGGACCGGACCACTCTCAGGACCCTGGAGCCGTAACCAAAGGTTGGGTAGCGATCTTTGAAAATGATCGACCTCCAATCCTCGAGCGATTCGGGCCGGCTCCAGTGCACCTTGGGATGCTCAACATCACTGCGCAAAGTGTGCCCACCCCTGACGGCACGTCCATCAGTAGTTCCTCGCTCGCTGGTACGGCAGGCATCCTGACCTGGGATTTCGAGTACCAAGACGTCACAAAGCCGCTGTTCACTTTTCCACGTTGGGCCTGGAGGTCCGAGCTCCTTCCGGCAGCTCAGGTAGTAGTCAGCCCGGCCGCCAGCTTCTCGGGAAGGTTGGTCACTCAGGATCGCACGGTGCACATCGACTCAGCTTGCGGCTCAGTTGCCCACATATACGGCCATGGAAACGCCGAACGTTGGGGTTGGCTGCACGCAGACTTAGGGGGTGGAGACACTATCGAGGTAGTCTCCGCCGTGGCACGCACCCCCGGTCTGCGGGCCGTCGGACCGCTCACCCTGGTCCAGCTGAGGACCGCTGGCGCTGACTGGCCGCGCGACCCCCTCATCGCCGCTCCCCTGTTCCGCAGCCAGCTGAACCTTCCCACCTGGAAGATATCTGGTGTCACTGGAACTCGGCGGCTGCGAGCCGAGGTGACAATTCCCGAAAGCACCTCGATCACACTTGGGTATACAGACCCCGATGGATCATCAGCCACCTGCACCAATTCGGAGCTGTCAGATGCCGAGATCATTCTGGAGCGTACTGTGCGAGGTGCCTGGCAGGTCGAAAAGCACTGGACGCTCACAGGGAGCGCTCATGCGGAGATAGGTCGCAGGCCATGATCCGTTCCCTGCTGTCTGCGAACTTGTGTCCGCAGACAGCAGGGAACGGTGATCTCGTGCGCCAGTGGGAGCTCTAGAGAGCTTCTGCGCCCCTAACGGCTGGGTGACACCCCAGCATGGTCCGAGAGACGTAAGTATTTCGTGATGCCGTAGGACCACCCACGTTCGGAGCGCGTCGCTCAGGACGTAAGGGTGCCTGCCACGAACCGAAGTTGGGTATCACTTGAGGGAAGATTCGGGCATTCGGATGTCGAGAACCCACATACGTCGGTGTACGCGAGGTCGACCGGTATCGTCCCTGAAGAGCTTGGTTGGCCCAAGGCCACCGACTGGAAGTCGAGGAGCTGACGGTTCGCACTGCATCCGGCACCTTGCGTGCATACAGGCCCGTTCTTCACCGGCACAGTGTCAGCCACCACCGGAGTGGTCGCAGTGAAAGCGGAGCGTCCGGCGCCAAAACCGCTGATAGTAAGGCCGAGAGCGTTCTCGTACCACAGCGTGGAGGAGGGCGCCCCATCAGGCGTGCTATTTGCGAGGTTTGAACCAGCTGTGGTCGCGTTGTAGTAGGAGACCACAGCTTGCGAACCTCGGGCCGCTATCCAGGGATACACGTAGGTGCCCGCGCCCTTCGACAGCAGGGTGTGCGGCGCCGACCAAGAAGCGCCAAAGTCGCTGCTCGTAGCCAGTTCGACATTAGTGCCGCTCGCACTGTCGTCGAGCCAGACTGCCACCAGGTTCCCAGCCCCTGCGTCTGCGACCACCGGGAAGGAGTTGAGGGTGCTCGCAGAGCTCGCTGGTGCGACGGTCGCGTTTGAGAACGTGAGGCCACCATTGGTAGAGGAAGCGAAGTTCACCCCGCCAGAGGAGGTCGAGTAGATAACCCCGACGTTGCTGGCGCCCTGTGAGATGAGATTGCCCGGCGGGCACTCGCAGCCCGTCTGGTCAGTGACACTAGCCGCGACTGTCGTGGTCGTCGGCACGAGCGCACCACCAACAGAGATCATCTTCGTCACGAGAATCCCGGAAGGGATCTGGTGGTAAGCGACGAACGTGCTCCCACCACCTGCCGCGGTTATCCACTGCCGGTCCTGGACGACGAGCCCGCCAAGCGGGTTCGTCACCCAGCTCGCCGCGTTATTGGTGGACTCCGAAGCGGTCGAACTCCCCAGCCACAGGTCGACCAGGTAGAGGTTGCCGCTAACTGGGCCGACTGCAAGGCTCGCGTCCCCGCCTCCGGGGGCGAGCGCCCGAAGGCCCGGCGAGGTCAGAGCCCATGTAGCGCCTTTGTTTGTGGACAAGAACACGTCGCTCGCGAACGGCACGCCAGTCGGCGCGTCGATATACAGGTCGCCAGCATTCGGCGTGCCAGGTGGTGCTATGACTATCCCGGGCTCCCCGAGGGATCCAACCGAGCCGACATTCACTGCAGATCCGAAAGCAAGGCTTCCCGCAACGGCATTAGCGGCAGGTGGGGAAGCAAGGACTCCTACGAATGCTCCAAGTGTCAAGCTTGCGGATCCCAGCGCGGTTGCGATTACGCTGCGGATCCTTCTTGACGACCTCGCTTTCCTCCGTGCGTCCATCAGTACGTTCCCTTTCCAGCTGGCTTCCAGTCAGCATGCTCGTGGCCAGGGCTCCTCGTCGACCCACGCCGGCAAAGGAGCGGTTCGACTAGATAACGACCTACACGCCATGATCTTGCGGTTCTTTGGTGATGCCGCTCAGAATCTGGCGCAGCGCGTCAGCGCTTTGGGGGGTGGTCAAGGCGCTGACGACGTCTCCTTCAACAAGGGTCGTCGTCCCCGTCGCAAATTTCATCTCACCGCTGTGCTGGACGGTGATAACGATGCATCCCGAAGGGAGACCTGCGGTGCGAAGCGGGTGCCCGATGAGTTTGGAGTGTGGGCCGACTCGCCCCTCCACTGCTACCGCGTGGGGGGTAACTTGTGCGATCTTGCCCACGTTGTTGTAGAGCGCCTGGCGGTAGCCTCTGACAAGGTCACCGACAGCAAGTATGCCGACGACATGGCGGCTCTTACTAGTCACGGTAACCCAGCGACCACCTGCTTGCGTCAACGCTTCGAGCCCAACTTGAAGCGAGGTGTCGATAGCCACGGTGGTAGTGGTGGGGTCGAGCACGCTAGCAACAGGCAGTTCCGAGTTCTGGTCGGCTAGCGAAGCTAGGACGTCAATATCGACCGTGCCGAGATAGGTCCCGTGAGCATCGATGACCGGCGCTCCAGGAACGCCCGCCTCGTGCAACACCTGCAGCGCCTCGAAAACGCTTGTGTGATCGTGCAACAAGACGGTCGGATCGTTGACCACACTCGCCACGCTAACGGTCGCGAGTTGCGGGAGACTGAACTGAAGCCGGCTGGCCTCCGAGTCGGACCGGGTCCGCAGCTGGGAGCGGTAGATGCTGTCGTCGGACCGGCCGACGATGAACCAAGCAATCGCAACCGCGATCATGGCTGGACCGAGCAAGGCGATACTGCCAGTCATCTGAGCAACCATCAGCATGACCGCGATCGGCGCTCTGGAGATCCCCCCGAAGACTGCCATCATCCCGACGATGACGAACGGCGCGGGGTCGTGTCCGACGCCCGGCGCGAATGGTTCCAACACCCGCCACACGGCGAGACCGCTGAAGGCACCGATCACCATGCCTGGGCCGAACACGCCACCAGAACCTCCCGTGCCAATCGAAAGCGCAGTAGCGAGGATCCGGGCCAACGGCAGGGCGAGAATGATCAGTAGTGGCGTGTGGAGCATCTCGGCGCCAAGTCCTTTTTGCACCCAGCCGTATCCGGTGCCAAGCACTTCGGGGAGTCCGAGGGCCATCAGCCCGACCAGCAGCCCACCGAGGGCAGGCCGGAGCTTCTTGGAGAACGGAAGGCGCTGGGAGAGCTCGCAAACCCCGTAGAAGGACTTCGAGTACAACAGTCCGAGGCCCCCAGCCAAGAGGCCGATCAGGGCGAACCAGACCAGCTGGATCGGCTGGTTGAAGTGATAGCCACCGGGGATAACAAACAATGGCTGGTAGCCGAAGACCGCACCGAAGACCACGTAGGCGATGATCGAGGCGAACACGCCCGGAAGGAGCGCCTCGAACTCGAAGTCATCGCGGTAGACGATGTCCGCAGCAAGGACAGCCCCACCGAAAGGGGCGCTGAAGATCGCGCCAATCCCCGACCCAATCCCAACCGAAACCGCTATGCGCCCGTCTTCGGGCGACAGGTCGAGTATCCGAGCGAGCAGCGAGCCGAACCCTGCGCTGATCTGAGCGGTGGGTCCCTCGCGGCCGCCGGAACCGCCGGAACCGATCGTGAGCGCGGAAGCGACGATCTTTACAATTACGGCCCGCAAGCGAATGCCCCGAGGATTGTGATGCACAGCGCTGATCGCCGCGTCGGTTCCATGGCCCTCAGCTTCTGGAGCCCAGGTAAACACGAGGAATCCTGAGGCTAGCGCGCCCAACACAACGGCGAGCGGTATCGCCCACGCCCTCGCGAAGTGCGCAGAGCCAGCAGCGTTGCCCTCCCCGGCAGGAGTCGGAACCTGGTAGCCCGCAAGGAGCCCAAGAAACACATGAGTGGAGATGCGGAGCGCCTCATAGAACACCACCGCCCCCGCTCCGGCAATAACACCGATTACTGAGGCAAGGATCAGCCATTTCGGAAGGTACGACATTGCATTGATCCGGTTGCCGAGCTCTCCAGCGATCCGACGCCACATCGCCTTGGCAATCATGGAACGGATTCGCCGGTGCCGCTCAGTACCTCCTAGCGACACCGACATGTCAACGCCCCTACGCGCGCGATCACTCTCGCCATCTCGCCTTGGGCGCTAACTGGGACCAGGTTGAGACTGAGTCCACCAGGCTGCCAACGAGACCCCGGTCGAGGCGGGTCGGGGAGCGGGCCAAGACCATAGCGGCGGTCCTTCATCGGGATGGATCCGTTGTGCCAGCCTCGGTCCACAAACCCTGATTGAGGTCGCGTCTCGCAGCAAGGGAGATCCCTTCGAGCAGGTAGCCCAAGCCCTCAGCGAACTGTTGGGGCGTGGTGTAGGCGGCCAACTCGCGCGCCAGATCGTCCGCTTCCCGCTCAATACGAACCTCGTGGGCCCGCGATGCCTCCAAAGCGGCGAACCCGATCGTGTAGGTATGGATAGCACCATACGCCCGACGAGCAGCGGCTTCGCTCAGTCCGGCTTCGCTCAAGACCCGCATCATCGCCTCCATGCGCGCGATCGCCGATGACGAGACGACCGGATGAGCGAGGTAGACGTGCAAGGCGGCAGACTGGCTCACGAGGAACCGCCTAAGTTTGTCCGCTGCCTCGGCGATCCAAGCCCTCCACTCGACCTCCGGGACACGAGGACACCACACCTCGCTCAACAACCTATCGACTACCTCATCGAGAAGATCGTCTTTGTCCCGCACGTGGCGGTAGAGCGACATGGGGGACACTCCGAGCTCGCCTGCCAGGCTACGGATCGTCATCTGCTCGTAGCCACCAGCTCCCACGACCCTCGTAGCGGCATCGACAACCTGCTGGCGCGAGATCGTCCCCCACCGGGCCCGCTGGCCTGATACCTCCTCCCTCGTTCTTGCTCGCGGTCGTCCCGGCCCTTCCTCAAACGCACTCACGGGAAGAGCGTACATGTACACGTACATGTACGCAACTACGCCTTGGAACGCCATCATCCAAGCTCACGCTGCGCCGAACTCTGACTGTGCCGACCACATGTCGCCACAGGTCAAGACACATATTCTGAGCTATACGGCGGTGGCGACCGGGGCCCGACTTACGCGTTTGCTCCAACCAGCGTGGTGCGACGAGCGCTGATCGCGCGTGAGAACCCTGCACCGAGGATCGCTACCTCGCAATTCGTCGCGCCCCGGCTCCTCACGTCGAAGATCGTACGATGCCGATCGCCATACCTCTAGCAAACGAGCCGCCGAGTCATCCGATCGTCCCCCACGGGAGGCTCGGCACTGATCGGCACCTTCAGACGCCTGGGCAGAGGTTCAGAGGACGCTCGCGCTCTCCGAGCCGCTGTTTCGACCGGTGAGGTTCAGGAGTAGGGAGGCTGCGTTCGGACGCCGAGCAGCAAGAGCGCCAGCCAGCTCGCAGCAGGCGGCGATCGCTGGTGCAAGTGCTGCTGGCAGCGCCAGGTCGAGGGATCGAGTGAGATCCAGGCTGTGGACGGTCAGCTCAAAGGTCCGGGTTGGCAGGTATGCGGCTAGCGCCATCGCTCCAGCTGGCGTGGCGACGAGTGTCTCGTCAGGGCTTGCATCGACGAGGCCGAGCACCCGCTGGGCCAGGTCACGTACCGCCTTGGCGGGGTCGTCGCCTAGATCAGCGCCCGCCTGGCGACCACGCTCGGCGATTGCCGTGTCTTGTCGCCTACGCTCCTCGGCGTCGGCACCGTCGCCGAGGACGGAGAGGAAGTACTCGACGGGGCCGCTGAGCACGGGGCCACTGGTGGGCTGGGCGAAGTAGGTCTCGATAGTGGAAAGCGCGCGCGTCGTGTGGCCGACCAGGGACCGGATGTCCCAGACGCCGAGACCGGGAAGCGCCCACTGGTCGTTTCGAACCTGGCCGACCAGGTCGACGAACACCCCAGCTGCAGCCCGGAAACAGCGACGACTCTCGTTGGTGCTCACATCACGGGTTATAGTCGTAATATGAGAGGTTAGTAAGACATGGACGCCTTTGAGGGGAGCCAAGGCGACGACCTACCGGGTTGGCCCTCCCGCAACAAGCTCACCCAGGGAAACACCATCAACCATGTCACGAGCCTCGAGCCCTACCAGGACAAGCAACGCATCTGGGTGCTGAAGCCGATCGCGGAGTCGCTCGAAAACCAGATCACCGACGCCGCCGTCGCGGATCTGGTCCGCTTCCCAAACCACCCCGATCCCGGAGGAGAGTCGTCCTTCACGTCCTCGACACCACGGCCCTATTGGCCACCGAACTCCAAGACCGCATCCCAGATGTCAGTTATCCACAGGAATTCGGAGGATCGATTATGGGCTCATACCAGTAAGCCGAGTACTTGGCCGAGCAACGCAGCGACAGTTCCGTCGTAGAGCTCGTGCATAGACCTCGCGCACGGTGCCGGTCTCGGTGCGGATGCAAGGGGGCTTGAGTGAGCGCGGTGGTCTCGAGATGGATGCGAAAGAGCACGAGCTGAGCCAATGCACCAGTGCGCTCAAAGGAGCAGGATGTCGAAGGATACGTTTGCGATTTACGCGACGAAGGACAGCCGGGCTTACGTGTGCCGAGAATGCGAAAGGAGGTAACGACGTGGAAACGTCGTTACCAACAAAGCAATGCTGTACAAGAGATAGAGGAAGGAGCGGAATGTCCGCTCCCTGGCCCTCTGGGATCAGCTCTGCGAGAGTGATCTCAAACCACTACAAGAGGCGTGTATCACGAAAGCTATGTTGAGCTAGCCGGTGGAGGTCCGGTCACGGTAATGACCAAGCAGCCGTGTAGCTGGTGGGCGGCGTCAGGGGAGATCCTGACGCCGAAGCCCCACGACAAAGTCGCCTTGGCCTCCAAGCAAGCCTGCGGTGCCTACGATGAGGAATCCTGCGTAAGCGTCGTCATAGTGCCCGCGAAAGCGGGGAAGAACGGGAGCCGAGCCCCTGTCTGATGCCTGCAGGCGGTGGCACCGCTCACGCGAACGCCAACGAGTCCGCGAAGCTCGCTACCACGAAAACGTGATCCCAGCCGCCGCGTAAGGGTTTTCCTCGAAAAGAGCTGCACCCCGTCTTCGTATAGTCGGCGACAGTGATGTTTCCGGCGTTGGGATTGATCCACGAACAGCGCTCGATGTCAGCACAAGTTCATGCGTGGAAGATATCGGCGTCGCGCTTGGTGAGTTCGATACGTCGTTGAGGCGGTGTACCAAACGCCGTCGACTCGCCAGTGCGCTTGGTGGTTGCCGGACGGCAACTTGCACACGCTGCCCCATGCGTTACGCTTTCGCCCTTCAGCCACAAGAACCAGGTTATCGCTGTTCCACGATAGGTTCCGGCAATTAAACTCGAACTTGCAACATCAGAACAGATCGGACAATCTATGCTCCGACCTACTACTTCTCTGGAGCGGGCGACGAGAATCGAACTCGGGCCCTCAGCTTGGGAAGCGTGGAACCCGGGCTACGGTGACCAGCCGGGATACACATTTTCCCCGGTTAGAGGCCTTGTTTGCTTGATCGTGCGAGCCCACTCTTGACCATGCTTAGCCGTCCAATGTGGCACTACTGTTGCACGCTGCTGTACGGACAGTGTCCGGGGAGATATAATCACCCTCGTGAAAACGACCACCGCGCAGCCCCGCCGGCATCGCCTAGGAGACCGCTGATTTAGTCGCCTCTGGATTCGCGATTCTTTTCCGGGCGTGCGAGAATTGGCCATGGCACTCGGTCGTTCGAATGTTCAGCCCCGCTTCGATGATCCCCGGAGCCTGCTCGGG
>JAJZXF010000098.1 GCA_021802485.1 Actinomycetes bacterium
GTGACGTCGATGGTGCGGTCGTCCACGAAGGTGGCGAGTGCCATCGGGTTGATGATGCCCTCGTCTATGGCGGTGACCGCCTCGCCTGCAGAGACCGGACGGCGCGATGTGTAGGGGATGTGCAACGTGAACCGCCCAGGAAATTGTGGAGACTCTTTCGTTTGGAAGGAGAAGAGGAATGTCCACGCCAAGGAGGAGGCCCACGCAGCAGGAGAAAGAACCGAGGGTGGCTACCCAGCGGAGGTACCCCGATGAGCTGAAGGAGCGGGCGGTCCGGATGGTCCACCAGCTCCTCCGGGAGGACCCCGGCGATCAGGGCGTCATCTCCCGGGTGGCCCGTCAGCTGGGTATCGGCAAGGAGTCGTTACGAGCGTGGGTCAAGCAAGCCGATGTCGATGCCGGATGTCGTCCCGGCATGACCACCGACGAGCAAGCCAAGCTGAGCGAACTGGAACGGGAGATCAAAGAGCTCCGTAGAGCGAACGAGATCCTCCAGGCCGCGGCGACTTTCTTTGGGGCGGAGCTCGACCGCCGACGGACGAAGTAGTCGCCTTCGTCGAAGTGAACCGGTCCCGGTTCGGGGTCGAGCCGATCTGCGATGTACTGCAGTTTGCCCCTTCCACCTACTACGCAGCCAAGTCCCGTCCGCCCTCGAAGCGCTCGCTCGACGACGCGGCGCTGAAGGTGGCGATCGCCCTGGTGCACAAGCAGCACCATGACGTCTATGGGGCTCGCAAGGTGTGGTGGCAACTGCAGCGCGAAGGGTTCGACGTCGGCCGGGACCGGGTGGCCCGGCTCATGGCAGAGCTGGATCTAAAAGGGGTGAAGCGCGGCGGCTACAAGACCGTGACCACCACGCCAGATACAGGGGTCGAACGGCCAACGGACCTGGTGAAACGCAACTTCACCGCCCCGGCCCCCAACCGGCTGTGGGTGGCGGACATCACGTATGTATGGACTTGGGAAGGCTTCGCCTACACCGCCTTCGTCACCGACGTGTTCTCCAGGATGATCGTCGGCTGGCGGGTGGGCACGTCGCTCGCCACCGACCTCCCCCTCTCCGCCCTAGAGATGGCCATCTGGGCCCGGAGAGGCCAGTCACTCGACCACCTGGTACATCATTCAGATCGGGGCGTACAGTACCTCTCCATCGTCTACACCGAGCGTCTCGAAGAGGCTGGTGTGGCCCCCTCTGTGGGGACGGTCGGCGATAGCTACGACAACGCTCTGGCGGAAACCGTGAACGGACTCTACAAGACCGAGTGCACCATCCCCCGGGGGCCGTGGCGCAACGCCGGTGACCTCGAGATCGCCACTGCCACCTGGGTCGAGTTCTATGACAAGCTGCGTCTCCACGGATCACTGGGCTGGATGACGCCCACCGAGTTCGAGTCCGCCTACTGGGAGCGACAACAGTAGGGTCCCATCAACACATGTTGACGGTCTTTGCTTGGATCACTACGTTGGATCACTACGTTGTCAAAGATGCCGGCATCTCCGCTGAAGCGGATCGAACAGCTCACCAGGCGGCTCGACGCGCTGACCCACGAACGGGAACTGGCCATCGCTCGTTCCCTTGCCGACGGTGCGACCTGGGCCGAGATCGCCCAGTCCCTCGGCTGCAGCACCCAGGCAGCTCATAGGCGCTACCGGTGGCTCCGCTACAGCCCCAAGACCGGGGCCGTCTGGCACGAACGCCCACTGCCGCTCTGAATGCCCGAGAAACCTGGCTCTGGGGGCTTCACAACGTCGGCGAGATCGTGCATACTGGACTCAGTCGGGACCAACCGGTGCCCCGCAGATCAAAACGCGGGAGCCTCCACCAAACCCAGGGCGGTCCAGATAGCTCAACTCGATTACCCTGCGCAGTGACCCTGACCCGGTATTCAAAGACGCGTCAAGCGCCAGGTAAGCGAGGGCTTCGGCAACCTGGACTGCGAGAGCAGCGGAACTGTCAAGCGCTGGGTCCCAAGTTGGACTATCACGTCTCCGAGCGTCGATCCCCGCATTTGTCCCGGAATGAGATTTCGATGCGTCTCCGAGAGCCGCACCACCTCGCCCGGCCAGGCGACCACACTCGCGCTTGACTTGAGCACTACACCAGCTGTGTGCGTCCTGCCTCCCCAGCGACCCTGGACGTCGCCCGCATGATCTCCGCCGACCACGACGCGGTAGTGCGTGAACCCACTACGAGCAGCATCCACCAAAGAGCGCGTCCCGCTACCTGCCGCTCCGAGGGGATTCATCCCCAGCTGGCCAAAGACCGCTGCGTAGACCAGGCCCTTCGTTCCTGCGATGTTCGATGTCGCAGCAACAACAAGGCATCCATCCGCTTGGGCGGTAAAGCCCGACTTCACACCCACCACCCCGTCATGGCCAAGCATCACGTTATAGTTACCCACAACGCCCGCCACCGGTAGATTAACCGTTGGTTTGTCCACTATCGCGGCAAACGCCGGGATCTCCATGGCTTTTTCCGCTAGGACAATCTGATCCGCGGGCGTGCTGACGCTCCCCGGGTTGTAGCCGCTCGGGCCCGCGTATTGCGTCGCAGTCATCCCAAGCTCGCGTGCGGTTGCATTCATCTTCGCCACAAACGCAGCCGTCGTGCCGGCATCCCAGATAGCAAGAAGGTTCGCGATGTTGTTGGCCGATGGAATCAGCAACGCTTCAAGCAGCTGCCTCTCGGTCAAGGACTCTCCAGCATTGACCGGGACGGACGACTCGTCAAGCGCCACGTCATTCGAGTACACGCCAACATCACCCGAGGTCATCGTCACAGACGGGCCCTGTGCCCCCACAGCCAAGGGGTGATCGCGCAGGACTATATATGCGGTCATCATCTTCGTCACACTTGCAATCGGGACCGCGTGCGACCCGGGCGAGGACAACGACACCCCTAGCGCGGGTACTGCAACTGCTGCCTCGCCAACCGCTGGCCACGGCATCAACGGAGCTGCGCCAGGAACCACCGCAGTCGCGGGGAGCGAGTAGCGCAAGGACAGCTTTGGCAGTGCACGCCCCACCTGCATGACGCCTGCAGCCGCGATCAATCCCGCAAGGACCACCAGCCCAAGGACCAGGCGCGCGTAGCTTCGAGTTCGCGAAGTCCTTCCCCACGCAAACCCGATCGACCTGCCGATATCCCGGCGACCGCCGCCGCGGTCGCCCGCGCTTCGCGATCGACCACCCCTGCGATTACGACGCGCGACTGAGCCAGACGGCGCCACGTGGCGCGGCGAACGCACCGTGGTGCCCGACAATCCTCTCTCCACCTCCCGTTACAGCCTTATGCGAGTTCGTCAAGCTCTTCGGGGGTCATGAGTACTGAGCGAGCCTTCGAGCCCTCAGATGGACCGACGACGCCGCGCTGTTCGAGCAGGTCCATTAGCCTACCCGCCCTCGCGAAACCCACTCGGAGCTTTCGTTGGAGCATGGAGGTAGACCCTAGTTGAGATCTCACCACGAGCTCCATTGCACGCTCAAGGAGCTCGTCACCGCCATCGCCAGCCACGCTTGCCGATCCTGGGGCGGAGTCCTCCCCCTCTACCGCGGCGTCATAGGATGGCTGACCCTGCCTGCGCCAGTACGCGGTGACCGTCCTCACCTCGGCCTCGCTGACCCACGGCGCCTGGAGCCTGTGGGGAACGCTCGATGATGCTGTAACGAGCAGTAGGTCACCCTTGCCGATAAGGCGCTCCGCACCTGGTTGGTCAAGGATAACCCTGGAGTCGGCAAGCGAGGAGACAGAGAACGCGAGCCTTGACGGGATATTCGCTTTGATCACACCCGTGATGACATCCACAGACGGCCGCTGCGTTGCGAGCACGAGGTGAATGCCAACTGCACGAGCCATCTGGGCAATGCGGCAGACTGATTCTTCGACGTCTCTTGCCGCAACCATCATGAGATCGTTCAGCTCGTCCACGATTACGAGGATGAATGGAAGCCTGCGATATCGATCTTGTTCCGCCTTCTCGTCAAGCGAAGCATGCGAAGAAGGCGCGCTAGCTGCCCCGTTGCTGGCGCCGGGTTCTGAGACCGTCGGGAAGTCTGCTGGCGCCCCAGCGAAGACGCCTTCCGCGACCGCGGCATTGAACCCCGTGATGTCGCGTACCCCGACCTCGGCTAGGAGGTCGTAGCGACGCTCCATTTCAGCGACTGCCCACTGCAGAGCGTTGGCCGCCTTCTTCGGATTAACGACCACCTGCGTGAGAAGGTGAGGCAGTCCTCGGTAATGGCCGAGTTCGACCCTCTTTGGATCCACGAGGATCATGCGCACCTCTTCCGGCGTCGTTCGCATCAGGATCGTCGTGATCATCGAGTTGATGCACGACGACTTCCCCGCGCCAGTAGCGCCGGAGATCAGCAGGTGCGGCATGTCCGCGAGGTTTACCATGACCGGCCTGCCGGCAATGTCACGACCGAGAGCAACCTCTAGGGGATGGGTGGCTGCGCGCGCCTCGTCAGAACTCAGGACGTCTCCAAGGGAGACAAGCTGGCGAGCCCGGTTCGCCACCTCGACACCGATCGCGGACTTTCCCGGAACGGGTGCCAGGATCCTCACATCGGGAGAGGCCATCGCATACGCAATGTCCTTTGAGAGCGACGTCACCCTCGCGACCTTCACCCCTAGACCCAGTTCGATCTCGTACCTGGTCACTGTCGGCCCTACGGTGGTATGAACAAGTCGCGTCTCTACACCGTGTGCGCCAAGCGCCTCGACCAGAGTCCTCCCGCCTTGTTCGACCAGTTGACGATCGATTCGCTGGCGTCTGCTACGTGACAACAGGCTAATCGGCGGCAGCCTCCACGGACCAGGCTCCGCACCACCGGAGCCTGCGTTTGCAGACGCCCGCTTCACACCCCCAGCAAGATCGTACCTGGAGTCGCGCCGCGCGCCAGCTTGAGCATGAACCGCCTCCTGTCCTTGAGCACCAGCTTCGCTCAAGGACGCAGTTCCGCCTCCCTCGCCCGACTCCAGAACCGACTGCGTTGCCTGCGGATCAGGGGAATGGTGGAACTCGGCATCGTCTCCATCGTCTCGCCGCAATCCCCCGGTCTCCATACCAGCGCCGATGTTGCGCTGAGCGCCGGCGCCATCATCGAGGCCCTCGACGTCCGGGCTGGCCAATCCCCCTACCGGGACCCCAGTTCCGGACCCATCTTGGGCGACCTTCCTGAAGCCGCGGGCGAAAGAGTAGGCCTTCGCCAGTGCATCTTTGACAGAACAACGCGTCAGGAACACGAGGCCTATCGCCATTGCTGTAACAAGAACCGTGCCCGCACCGACCGAGCCCAGTACATGAGACACCGATGAGCCGGTGACAGCGCCCAGGTAGCCTCCGGAGTTGTATAGCGCGCGGATCCGCTCATGCAACGATGGCCCGCCTGCTGCAAGGTCCGCAAGGCCACTAACCGACGCAAAGATGAGCGCAAGGCCACTTGCCAGCCGGGCCGGCTCCCGGCCAGAGGACCGCTGAGCGATCAGGAGGATCGCAAGCCCGGCAAGCACCAGCGGGAGCATGAAGCGGCCCCAGCCAATCGCAGCTGCGGTCAAGTGCCGGATGATGCGTCCCGCGGGGCCACCCGCATCAGCATAAATACCAATTCCGGCGAAGACGCCAGCCGCTAGAAGAACTAGGCCCCAGACGTCGTTTCGCTGGCGCACAAGAAAGCCCCATGCGCTCTGTGATCCGCCCTTCTCCACTTGATCACCGGCTGTGGCCTCGGACCCGCGTTCCTTCGCGGCCTTGCCTCGCGTTGGACGCTCTGTTGCTCGTTCGGCGACCGGTTTGGTTGGGCGTGCTCTGGCCGGACGTCGCGTACCCGAGGCTGCCTTCGGCTTCGAACGAGCGCTGGGGGACTCCCCGCGACGCTCCGTAGCACGCGACGTTGTCGACCCAGCCTTGCGCCCCCCATTTCCTCGAGGTTTGGATGATGACCGGACCCGGCCGTTTGAGATAACCACAGTAACAACAACGCTAACACCAGCAGCAGCCGATGTCGGGGATCCTGGCCGAGATCAGCTCAACTCATGCCTCGAGGAGCATCATGCGTCCATGATTACTGGCACAATCATCGGCCGCCTACGGGTACGCTCCCCCACCACCTTCGCGACAGCGGTTCGCACTGCCCTGCTCACGATCTCCGGCTCCAATGGGCCGGCGCCATGCTTGCCGGGAAGTGCCTTGATCGCGCTGGCTGCTGCACGCCGAAGATCATCGATCAACTCGTCGGCTTCAGGTGCATGCACCCAGCCCCTGGTCTCGATCTCCGGTCCCGTCAAGATCGCGCCGGTCTGGGAGTCGAGGGTCACCACCACCATAACGACACCCTCTTCTGCAAGTGTCCGTCGGTCACGCAACACCCCGTGACCGACGCCACCGACAATGCCATCTACGAACAGGTACGCAGCCGGCACCTTCGCATCCCGGCGAAGGCCGTCATCGTCTAATACCACCGAGTCGCCGTCCTCACAGACGATCGCGTTTGCGGATGGAACCCCCATGCGCTGCGCCAGACGGGCATGGCTCACCAGATGGCGGTACTCACCATGAACCGGGATGAACCACTCCGGCTCCGCGACGGATAAGAGCGTCTTCAGCTCGCCCTGCTTCGCGTGGCCGCTCGCGTGCACCTCATCCACCCCCTCGTAAACAACCTCCGCACCAAGCCTGCACAACCCGTCGATAACCTTTGCTACCGCCCACTCGTTGCCAGGAATTGCATGCGCACTGACAATCACGACGTCCCCCGGCATCACCTTCAGGAATCGATTCTGGCCCGCAGCAAGCAGGGAAAGTGCTGACATCGGCTCGCCCTGAGAGCCGGTAGAGATAACGCAGACGCGCCCGGGGTCGTAGTCGTCGATGTCGTCGATGTCGACGAGAAGTCCCTTTGGGATCTGCACCACCCCAAGGCTTGTCGCAAGCGCGAGGTTCTTCGCCATCGAGCGCCCAAGAGTCGCTACAACTCGACCGGTTGCAGCCGCAGCGTTTATGACCTGCTGGATCCGATGGATGTGGCTCGCAAAGCACGTCGTCAGGATGCGGCGATCATCGCAGCGCTCGAACAAGGCCCGCAATACCTCCCCAATCGCCGACTCGCTCGCAGTAAAGCCGGGCTGGTCCGCATTGGTCGAGTCCGAGAGCAGGAGACGTATTCCCTCGTCACACGCAATGCCTCCAATCCTTGCGAGGTCTGTCGTCCTAGCGTCCACTGGAGTCAGGTCGAGCTTGAAGTCCCCAGAATGCAGCACAACCCCCTGCGGGGTGTGCAGTGCAGTCGCGAAACCATGCGGAACTGAATGCGTGACCGGAATGAACTCGACATCGAATGGACCGATAGAACGCCGCTCGCTGTCACGCACAGGGACCAGCCGCGCTCGCCCACTCATGCCAGCCTCTGAGATCCGATTCGAGGCAAGACCCAGCGTGAGCTCCGAGCCATAGATGCTAAGAGACGGGATATCCCGCAACAAGAAAGCCAGCCCGCCGACATGGTCCTCATGACCATGGGTGAGGACACATCCCTCGATACGGTCTGCGTTCTGCTTCAAATAACTGAAGTCCGGAAGGACGAGGTCAATGCCCGGGGTGTCAGGGCCGGGAAACATCACGCCGCAGTCAAGCAGGAGCATCCTCCCCTCCAGCTCGATACAGGCACAGTTCCTGCCAATCTCCCCGAGGCCGCCAAGGAAGGAAATTCGTACACTTTCAGCCATTTGTGATGCCATCCTTTGATAGGCCAGCAAGAAGATCCCGTGCACGGTCATCTAGCCCGCTCGGAGCCTGCCCAAGCGGCAACCTGCACTGGCCCGCGGGAAGCCCAAGTGCCCGCATAGCCGCCTTGGTCGGTATCGGATTCGGCGCCGCCTCGGTCGACTCAAACGCGTACGAGTCCATGAGAGCAGCATTGGCCCTCCTCGCACTAACCACATCACCAGCGCGATGTGCTGAGATCATCTCCGCAAACACCTCTCCAGCCCAGTGGGTCGCGACGCCTATCACCCCACAAGCTCCAACGGCGACGAGCGCAAGGGTCAGTGAGTCTTCACCGCTGTAGACCTCGAAGCCGTCGGGAGCGCTCGCTAGGAGCAAAGCGGTAGCTGCAACGTCGCCAGCAGCGTCTTTGATCCCGACGATGTTTGACGCCTTTTCAATGAGCCTCATAATTGTTGCGGGGGCAATCTTTCGACCGGTGCGCACTGGGATGTCATAAAGCAGCACAGGGAGCGTCGTCGCTGAAGCCATCGCAAGGAAATGTTCCTCGATGCCGGACTGCGGCGGGCGGTTGTAGTACGGAGTCACCGCCAGAATCCCCGCGACTCCACACTCCTCGGCAACCCTGGTCAGCTCCACAGCGTGGCGCGTGTCAGCGCTGCCAGTGTTGGCTATCACCGGAACATCGACCGCTTCGGCAACGGTCCGCCATAAGTCCGCCTTCTCGGAATCGGACATGGTGCTTGCCTCGCCCGTGCTTCCCGCAAGCACCAAAGCGTCACTGCCATGCTCGCAAAGCCACCCGGCAAGGGTCACTGCTCCCGGCAGATCCAGCCTGTCATCTTCGTCAAAGGGAGTGATCATCGCGGTGATCACGTCCCCAAATCGCCCAGGAGCACCCCGCAGACCTCCGGCGCGGTCCTGAGGGGTCAAATAATCAGAGGAACCAGACACTGCCTGCAGGTTACCAGGAACCGCCAGCTCCAGGAGTCATGCGCAGCCGCGCTCTAGGAGCAGCGGCTGCGCATGCGGGACGGCCCGTCAGGACCCAGATGACTTGCTGGAACCCACGATGAGCATCATCGTAACGTCCCCTTGTGGCAGGGAGCTGCTCGAGCTAGAGCCCGCCGAGCTCGCGGTTATGGTCGCGTCGACAGACCACCCCCCGTTCTTTGCCATGACCACGCTGGTTTCGCCAGCAGCACCAGAGCTACTCGACTCCTCGGAGGTGATCGTAAATCCTGCCGACGACAGCTTCTGCTTGTAGCTTGATGCCGCAGCAGATGGCGGACCCTTTACTCCTAGGTACACCTCCCATCCGCTCGATCCGCTGCTCGTGGTCCCGTATGAGCCGAGCACCTTATAGCCGTCGGGAAGTGGCACGCTGCTCGGGAACCCGCTCGGCAGCTGGTTGCTGCTCGCGCTAATTTGGCCCGAGCCGTGTGGGCCCTTGAACGTATAGCTCCCACCAGAGCCCGGTGTCCCCGACACATGGATCTTCCCTTGGGGAGTGTTGATAGTCGTTCCCCCGCCACCGCATCCGCCGAGGATCCCGGCGCAAGCAATAGCGAGTGCGACTGCGGCCACGCGGGGTGTGCGTGCAAACCTCACTACCCGCGATCGCGCTGATTTCAGCGTTGCGGCTCTACCTGCATCGCCCTGCGACGTACCAATCTGTATTTCCATGACTTTCACATCCCGTCCGTCTCAGTGGTCCCAACGGACCAACCTCAGCCAATGCGCCACTTGGCAGGCTCGCACACTCGCGCTCATGCGCCTGCACGTACTGATCGTGACATGCGAGCAACGACGTATCATCGGGGATATCCCCTATAACGTTTGCAACCGCGCCTGAGAGTGATCGGCAACCGAGCACTCTACGTTGGCCCAAGCGCGATCTCAGGCCGTGTTGAACGAACTCAGGAACGCCCTCGCTGCTGACTTCGTCCTAGTCAGAGCGATCACCCAGAAAACCGTGCCACCTTTTCTTGCCAGCAGCACCCCACAGACAGCCGACGGGTCCGTAGGCTTACCACCGGTGAGCGCCCCGATAATGTGCTCGCTCCCGATCACCTCCACACCTATCGCACCCGTGAGGTGAGCTGGCTTGGCCTTTCGCCCGAGCAGACGACGATCCGTTGCAAGCATCCCAGCGGCGAAGGCAGTTGAAGGAAGCTTCATGAGCATGACGACGTAGGACGGCGGCAATGGCGTGACTGGTGTCGCCAAGAACACA
>JAJZXF010000099.1 GCA_021802485.1 Actinomycetes bacterium
AACCTATGATCACTACAAAATACAGCGCGAACAGAAGGGCAATCCCAACGCCTGCCGCCACTGGACCAGCATTACCTGTCATGAGTGCAGACCCCGCGATCCGCCACAGCCACTACTCTCGCGACGACGAGAACACTGGCCCGGCGATCGCCCGAATCGTCGGTCCACGCGACGAGATCTAGAGCGCCCACGTGACCAGTCTTGCATATGTGGGCGGGCTTGACGCGCCAATCCGTGAGTCGTCGGGTTTGCGGGACTCGAACGGCAATTGCCTCCCGAGGACTGAAGCCCCGAGGTTGGGAACCACACTTCCACCCAGCGCGAGCAAGCGGCCCACCCTGGCATGCCCGCGCCTATGATGCACGCATGGGAATTCGAAACCGTGAACGGCGGCGCGCGAAAAACGCGAATAAACTGAAGCGGCGAAAAGCCCAGGAACAAACACAGGGTCATAGTAATCAGGAGCAAACACAGGGTCATAGTAACGACGATCGCCAGCACAGAAGTGCTGGCGCAGCATCATGGTCGCAGTCAGCGACGGAGCTCGACGAACGACTCGTCGATGAGATGATCCTCAGCGCCGCTCACGCTCGATGCGAGCAGCGAGATAACCGTGATCGGTTGGTCGATTTCCTGGTGCAAGGGGCGGGAACCGGGCCAGGAGCGAGCCTGGTTGCAAGCAGGCTTTCAAACTTTCTCGTGCGCGACATCACCATGGCGTTGCGCGGCGGCTGGGAGCCCGAGGAGATTGCCCGTTACGTCCGGCGCAAGACCTCAGCAGCTGCCACAAGGGTCACGGCCGCCTATATTGGCGAGGCAGCCCGGCACTGCTCCTATCTGAATGACCAGGAATCATGGGAACAGCAGATCACGAACCTCATCGCGGACTCTCAACGACTTGACTGCAACCTCCCTTCGTGGCGAACAGATGTAGATGCCTCCATCAGCGCGCTGGGTGTTCTCCAACACCTCTCGAAGATGCCTGATCTCAGCTCAATACGCCAGGCGAGACGCAAAGCACGATCGCAAGAAGAGGAGCGGCTACTCGCACGGGTACGCGCCTTGCTCGCAAAGGCGGAGTCGAGTGAGTTCCCCGAGGAAGCCGACGCTCTGATGGCCAAAGCCCAGCAACTCATGACCGGCCACTGCCTCGACCGGGCGCTACTCGAGAACGATGGCGGGGACAGTGGCGAGGGGTCCCAAGTTGACGCCCGCCGTTGCTGGCTCGACGATCCCTACATCGAGGCAAAGGGCTTCCTTTTGCATGTCGTCGCCAAGGCAAACCGCTGCAAGGCAGTGCTATCGACGAGTATCGGCTTCGTCACCATTGTCGGCCACCCTGACGACCTCGATGCGTCGGAGTTGCTCTTCACATCACTGCTCGTGCAGGCAACACGGCGCATGACCGCAGCCCCAGCAGATCCGGCGCATTCATCCCGCTCACGACGGCCCGCGTACCGCCGGTCCTTCCTCGTAGCCTATGCAACACGGATCGGCACTCGCCTAGATGAGGCAAATAGCTCCGCAACTGCGCAAGCCGCTGCCGCGAACGGAAGGGACTTGCTGCCGGTACTCGCACAGCGCGATGACGACGTTGACCATGCGGTTCACAAGCTCTTCGGCAAACTCGGAGGACAATCGCTTGCAGCTTCTGACCCAGCGGGTTGGGTTGCAGGAACTGCAGCTGCCGACATGGCTGATCTGGTCGTACAAGAAGAGATCGACTACAAGTCAGTATCCTAGACGCCACGGGCGAGCGCGAGTTCTCGTTCTTCCTGCGGATCGCAAGCTCATTAATGCAAGCGGGGCCAATTCACACGCGTCTTGCCGCACGTCTGGAGGGGTGAACATACTACGCGAGCTACTCAACTCCCGTCTGGCTCAACGAGCACAACTGCGAAGCAGGCAATTCCCTCACCCCGGCCAATCGCCCCCATCCGCTCAGCTCTGGTCGCTTTGACATTCACCGGAGCACCCGCCAACAGCGACAGCCGTTCCGACATCGCTGGCAGGTGGGAACCCAGGACAGGCTCCTCGGCCAGTATCGTGCAGTCAGCATTCGCAATCATCCAGCCAGCATTCGCAATCATCGCCACAACCTTTGCAAGGATCACGGTACTGTCGACGCCTACAAGATCCGGGTCATCGTCTGGGAAATGCCTCCCAATGTCCCCGAGACCCGCGGCCCCGAGGATCGCATCACAAAGCGCGTGCACGACGGCATCAGCGTCGCTGTGCCCTTCCAGGCCGCGCGACCCTTCAATTCGTTTGCCGCCTAGAACAAGCGGGCGGTTGGTATCTTCGCTGAACTGATGGGCATCGAAGCCGACTCCGACTCTCACCACTGCTGCCGATCGGTCAATGGCCAGCACATCCCCAACTGCAACTTTGCGCGACTGATCCAGCGGGAGTGCGCTGCTTGGCGGCTCTCCATACCCTGCATGCGCTCCGGAAGACTCACCAATCCCAACCTTCTGCCAGCGCCTCCGCAATGGCCAGATCAGCGGGATAGGTCACCTTCAGGTTCCGCCTATCACCCGGCACCACAACCACCCTCCCGCCATTCGACTCGACCAGACTAGCGTCGTCGCTGGCCTCCTCATGGCCTCCGTGGGCCGCTCTCAGTGCTTGAGCCTGAAAGGCCTGGGGAGTCTGGACTCCAACCACGCCGGAACGCTCCAGCGTGGCAAGCACGTCTCGTCGCTCCGACGGTTCCCCCGTTTCAGGCTTGACTGGCGCAGGTGCCAGGCGTTTCAGGGTGTCGACGACGTCAATGCCCGGAACCGCGCCGTCAGCTCCTTCCCGAACTGCAGCGATCACCGAAGCGAACAATGCCTTGCGGGCAAGCGGCCGCGCTGCATCATGAACAACAATGACCTCAGCGGATTCCGGAACAGCAGCGAGGCCAGACCTGACTGATCCCGCTCTCGTGCTCGCACCAGCCGTCACAACATCCACCAATCCATCGAGCGACAGGTCCGTCCATGGCGGCAGCAAGACCCCGCTGGCCGATTGTGGGCCAGAGCCTTTCGAGCCAGGCACTTCCGCAGGACCGCTTAGCGGATGACCCCCAAGAGAATGATCGCGAATGGCCTCGTACGGAAGGACAAGGACCACGCCTGTCGAGAACTCCCTCGCTGACGCGAGCGCCCACTCAAGAATGGGCCTTCGCCCGAGACGAGCAAGTGGCTTCGCTGACCCGAACCGCACCCCATTTCCCCCGGCAAGCAGCACCGTCCAGACATTGCTACGAGAATCAGACTCCGCGGGCGTTACTGACAGAAGAACCGCCTTAGAGCCAGAACTCAGAGCAAAGCCTCAGCGAGCTTCTTTTCGGCTTCCTCCTCGTTGACTCCGATAGCAAAGGTGAGTTCAGACACGAGTATCTGTCGCGCTCGCGCGAGCATACGCTTCTCGCCAGCGGACAAGCCCTTGCCTTTGTCCCGGATCGAGAGGTTACGCACGACCTCAGCGACCTGGTAAATGTCGCCTGACTTTAGCTTCTCGACATGATTCTTGTAGCGGCGTGACCAGTTTGTCGGCATCCGCGCTTCTTTCTTTCGCAGCACCGCAAACACTTCCTCTACCTCTTCATCATTGATGACCTCACGCAGCCCTACCGCGTCGGTATTGTCGGTAGGAACCATCAAGGTGAGATCTCCATAGGCAAGCCGCAGGATCAGGTACTCCTTGGTGGTGCCAAAGGCTTCCTTCTTCTCGCGCCTTTCAACGATCGCGGCCCCATGATGGGGATAGACGACCTTGTCACCAACATCGAACAGCATTACTCTCCCTGCATAGCTAAACTAAGCAATATCGCTAACGCAGCCTGAATGCGAATCGGCTCGCACGTTTGGGCTGGCTGCAGCGCATCACACTTAACTACCAGGGTAGAGCCAATTGGCCAGGATGACAAGTATCCGCCCCGGAAGACACCACCGAGTGAACACTGCTATATCAAGAAAACCGATCGAGGATGCTGGCCTCAGCCATCCTCGACAAGCCTTCCTTGATCATGCGGGCTCTTGATTCGCCAACGCCCTCCACCTTCTCGAGCTCGGCAATCGTTGCTCGCATAACCCCATGAAGGGTGCCAAATCGCCTCACCACGCCTTCAATCACCTGCTCGGGAAATCGCGGGATCTTTGCAAGCAAACGGTAACCCTTCGGCTCTAGGTTCGAATCGTGGCTCGCGGAGTCAATCGAGAGTCCCAGCACACTCGCGAGCTTCCGCTGGTCCATACGCTCTTCTGCGGACAGCTTCCCGAGTTCCGCAACAACGCGTTCCAGCGAGACACCATTTCTCGGGCGCATGTAGTCCTTGAGCAACAGCAGGCGGTCCTCGGGAACCCCATCCATCAGCTCATTGAGCTGAAGACGGAGAAGACGACCACCGCCACCCAGCTCCACCAAATGATCGCTGACTTCACCAGCAACGTACAGCACCATCTCCATCCTCTGGAGGACGTCAACCACGTTCCGGCTCGTTACCATGTCGCCGACTTCTGCTTCGGTCAGGACTGCTGAAACTTCATCGAGACGGTGCTTAAAGCGCTCCAGGGTCTGAAGCGCCTCGTTCGTGCGGCTAATCAGCGTAGCGACAGGCTGGAGAACCTCTTTCTCCGAACCGCGGTACACAGCAACCGTAGACATCGCCTGCGACACCGATATCGCCGTCACCTCAAGCGACCTAGCAACCCTCTCAGCCGTCCTGTGGCGAGTGCCGGTCTCGGTAGTCGTGACACTCGGACTCGGCATCAGATGCACGTTCGCCCGAGCTATGCGGCTGGCATCTCGCGAAAGGATCACGGCTCCGTCCATCTTCGCCAGCTCTGCAAGCCGCTGCGGCGTGAGCTCGGCATCCAGCAAGAAGCCGCCAGTGCAGATTCTAAGCACGAGCGGATCATCGCCGATGATCACAAGAGCGCCCCGGCGCGCCTGGAGTATCCTGTCCAAACCGTCTCGCAGGGGCTCGCCTGGAGCAACAAGAGCAAGCGCCTCGCTCATCGCCAGGCTACGACGCGTAACCACCAACGCATGTTACATCATCGTCATCGCCCCGACGGTCTCTTGGGCGGTAGGGGGCAAGAGCGTGTGCTCGGGACTGAGCAGCTCCGATCTCAGGGACGAGACTCAACAACAACAGTGCCTCCGAAACTGTCGATGCACGAAGGAGTGCCATTCCCGTAGGCGGGTCTGGGGACGATGCTGGCACCAATGCGCTCAGGTAGCCGAGCCGGACTGCTTCGCCCAGGCGGCGGCTGGCCTGACTGGCCTGGCGAAGCTCGCCGCCGAGACCGACCTCTCCGAACGCGACAAGATCTCCCGCAACAGACCTGCCGGAGGCGGCAGACGCCAACGCTATGCACACTGCTAGATCGGAGGAAGGTTCAGAGGCCTTCACACCGCCAACGACCGATACGAACACCTCCCGGCCCCGTAGCGACAAGCCCGCTCGCCTCTCCAACACAGCAAGAAGTAGCGACAGCCGGGTCGAGTCGATCCCCTGTGCGGAACACTTCGCAGCCTCGCATGGCGCGGGCGCAACAAGAGCCTGGACCTCCACCAGCAGCGGCCGGCGGCCTTCCATGACAGGAAGTACCACACTGCCTGGCGCATCGGGCCTGCGATCGCAGAGAAATAGGCCAGACGGGTCTTCGACCGACTTGAGCCCGGAGACAGACATTTCGAAGATGCCAAGCTCCCCGGTGGCACCAAACCTGTGTTTCGACGCCCGGAGGAAGCGGAGAGCGTGATGACGATCCCCTTCAAACATCAAGACCGTGTCGACAAGGTGTTCGAGAGCCCGGGGTCCCGCCAGGGACCCGTCCTTTGTGACATGGCCGACCAGGATCACCGCGATGCCCCGGCTCTTCGCGAGCGCGGCAAGCTGGCCAGCGCACTCCCTCACCTGGGAAACGCTGCCCGGCATCGAAGAGGTTTCGGGCTCCTCCACTGTTTGGATGGAGTCAACCGCAACTACATCGGGAGATACCTCGTCGATCACCCTCAACAAATCTGGCATGGACCTCGCGGCCGACAGGAGGAGGCCGCTGCCCAATACGCCGAGTCTCTCCGCTCGCGCGTGCACTTGCGGCGCGGACTCCTCAGCTGAGAAGAGCAGGCTCTTGTTCCCAGCGCTACTCAGCGAACCGAGCGCCTGGACGAGAAGCGTCGACTTCCCCACCCCCGGCTCGCCACCCAATAGCGTTACTGACCCCGCCAAGATCCCGCCGGAGAGCACCCTGTCGAGCTCGGGCACCCCTGTCGAAACAGGCACTGCCTGCTCGCCACACACCTCCGAAAGTCGCTGCGCGACTGCGTAAGCCGGAATGTCAATCTTCTCTGACCCGGACGACAATCTTCCTCGCCTCTGGTGAGCGCCAGAGGCGAGGCCTCGCTTGCGGTCGCCAGCGCTCCCGGCTCCATCACCTTCCACCTGCACTAAAGACCCCCACGCACCGCAGCTGTGGCAGCGCCCCATCCAGCGCGGCAACTCGATCTCGCACTCATCACAACGATAGATACTCTGACGACGCAACATGATCGGCATCATAGGCTAGGGCTGTGACATCGAATCCTGGCAAGCGGGCTGCTTCGCCCCCGAGAGCTCGCACGCCAAGCGCTCGCTTGCCAGCAGCTGTGAATGCACTGCTGCGACGCTGCCCGGACCCGCGTTCGGCTGGCATTGCCCTGAGCAGGCTGATTTCGCAGGACGCCAGCCTGCTCGACAAGCTTGCGGCGCGCTACGACCTCGCTGAGCGCCTCGTCGAGGTGCTGTCAGCGAGCCGCTCGCTGACGAGGCTCCTCCTTGCCGATCCAGCCGCGCTCAAGATCCTTGAAGACTTAGCTGCCCCCACGCCTGCGCTCCAGATTGGCTCGGTTGACGACCTCTTACGTTGGAAGAACCTCGAGCTATTTCGTATAGCCGCACGCGATCTTGGAGGCTGGGATCAGCTGGAAGACGTCGGGAAAGCACTTGCCACAATGGCGGACGCGGTACTCGATAGCGCCTGCCAGCTGGCAGGCGCTGGTGCCGGCTTTGCCGTCATATCCCTCGGCAAACTCGGCGCCAACGAACTCAACTACTCGAGCGACGTGGACGTCTGCTTCGTGACAAGTGAGGTAAACAGCGATAGCGCACCGCTGGCGCGCGAAGTACTTAGAGTCGCGAGCAGGGCATTCAGGGTCGATACGACCCTTCGCCCAGAAGGCCGGGACGGGCCAATCGTGCGAAGCATCGACTCCTACATCTCTTACTGGAGCAAGTGGGCGCGGCCGTGGGAAATCCAAGCTCTAATCAAGGCCCGAGCCTGCGCGGGAGATCGCGAGTTGGGCCATGAACTCGAGCGGGCTGCATCAGAAGTTCTCTGGAGCCGGCGGCTCGATGCGGACGGGATAGCCGAGATACGCAGTATGAAGGCCAGGCATGAACGCCAAATCCGCAGTCGCGGTCTCGGTCTACGGGAGATCAAGCGCGGCACCGGCGGCATTAGGGACATCGAGTTCGCAGTACAGCTCCTCCAGCTCATTCACGGGCCGAACGACCCCGCTCTTCGGGCACCAGCAACACTAGCGGTCCTCCAGGAACTCGCCAGTGCTGGCTACGTCGACCCGGCCGAGGGATCCACGCTCTCGCTCGCCTACCGGTTCATGCGCACTCTCGAACACCGCCTACAACTCGTCGAGGAGACTCAGGTCCACACCGTGCCCGCCAACTCCATGACACGCGAGCTCCTCGCACGCTCGCTTGGCTTCGAGGCAAGGGGTACGCGATCCGCTCTGGAGCACTTCGACAGAGCACTTGCACGATGGCAAGAGGTCGTGCGCTCTATCTACGAGCGAGTCTTCTTCCGCCCACTCCTCGAGGTGTTCACAGCGCCAAACTCCGGGGTCCCACCGAGTTCAGCCGTGCCAAGCCAAGCTCACAAGCAAGATGCTCTGGGCACGACTCTCAGCAAAGAAGCCGCGTCCGAACGCCTGCGAGCCTTTGGTTTTCAAGAGGCGGATCGAACCCGTCAGGCGCTTAGCGAGTTGACGCAGGGGCTCACACGAACCTCTCGCTTGATGCACCAGCTCCTGCCATCACTGCTCGGTTGGATGGCGGAGTCCCCAGACCCCGACCTCGCACTCTTGGGGCTGCGAAACCTAGCGACCTGGCACCACACCCGCGATGTGCTTATCAGCTCTTTTCGCGACTCTCCACAGGCAGCTCAGAGGTTATGCATCATCGCTGGGACAAGCAGGTCACTCACAGAACTGCTCCGGCGGCAACCCGAGCTCATCTCCGACCTCGGCGAGGATGGCGCTCTTGCACCTCGCACACTGGCCAAACTCGAAGAACTCGCCCGTCTTCGGGCATCACGACCAGCCAACGAACGTGTCGCAGGGTTACGGCACTTCGTTCGCACAGAGACCGCTCACGCCGCGATTCTCGACGTTCTCAGCGCAGCTGGCAACGACGACAGCCCAACGCTCGCCGACAACCAACGCAATCCCGCCGCAACAGCAAGGGCACTCTCCGACCTGGCGGAAGCAACGCTCGTAGCAAGCTTGGAAGCGCTAGATCCTCTCCAGAATTCGCCGGTCGGCCACGAGGGCCTTGCCGTCATTGCTATGGGCCGTCTTGGTGGGCGTGAACTATCGTTCGGCAGCGACGTGGACCTGCTGTTCGTCTATGAAGGCCACGAACCTAAAGCAGATGCGAGAGCCAACGAGACCTCATCTGCGCTCGTACGCTTCCTGAACGGAGCCACTCCCGCAGAGCGGATACTGACCGTTGACACATCGCTCAGGCCGGAAGGCCACCACGGACCACTGGCACGGAGCCTCGACAGCTACGCTGCCTACTTCCAGCGTTGGTCCAAGACCTGGGAGAAACAGGCATACCTGCGAGCTCGACCAATCGCCGGAAACCTACCATTGGCTAACGCCCTAGTGGAGATCATCGACCACTTCATCTGGTCATCCCCGTTCGATGCGAACGAGATTCGAGAGATCAGGCGGATGAAGGCTCGCGTTGAACGCGAGCGTATCCCCTTCGGCGAGGATCCAGAATTCCATCTGAAGCTCGGCAGAGGATCGCTCTCCGATGTCGAGTGGACCACGCAAATGCTCCAACTGCAACACGGAGTGCGAGCAACCGGCACCCTAGAAGCCTTAGTCCGCCTGGAGGAAACCGGTGCGATCGGCCATGAAGACGCCCGTATCCTTGAGGACTCATATACGTTCTGCTACAAGACACGTAACCGATGGCACCTAGTCGGAAACTTCTTCCTTGAGCCCGCTGGAGCCTCGGGGATGGACTCGCTGCCTCACCGTCCAGCGCAGCTTGCACATCTCGCACGCAGCCTTGGAACGACCACATCCGGGCTGAGGGAAGAGTACCGGCGACGGACAAGACGCGCCCGCAGGGTCATGGAGCGGCTATTCTACGGCCTGCATGAAGGGATGCCAAACATTCCCTGAGGCGAACCTCTCCGCATTCTTTACGGGACTTCAAGGCCCGTGACGCGAGAACGCGAGCTTCTCGTCGCCTACAAGACCAAGCATGGGAAACTCCCGCCGTGCAACGAACAGAACCCAAAGCTCCAGAGCGGAGGAGTGATGCGGGGATTCGCAAAGCATGCCGCCTTTGCGTGTACTGCAGGCGGGGTTCCAACACGAGCCAGACTTCGACTACGGCGCCCGCTGCGACGACTCCCAATGCCTCCTCTTGGATGGAGGCGACCACGACAGTGAGCTGCTGTACCCGTCCGCTCAGAGGGTGACCTGGAACGCCCCGTCACGTTCCCCAACCCGCCAACCGGACCCGTAACCTGCATCGCGATCGACGTGATAACGAACTAACGAACGAGCCTTGTCACGAACGGGATCGCAGAGCAGGAAAGCGGGCGGTCCGCCTCGGGTGCACTTGAGTGCGGGTGGCAGCTC
>JAJZXF010000014.1 GCA_021802485.1 Actinomycetes bacterium
CTCAGCTTGGTCGAACGCGCCCCAGAACACGAACACGGAAGTCACAAGGTGCCAGAGGCCGGAGAATCCCGATGTGCACTCTTGGTCAGCGGATCTCGGCGGCTTACTCGCCGATCTAGGTCTGAGCTGCCGAGCAGCACGGTGGCGGGGGGTCGGTAGCCACCCCGAACGACGGTTCCCGGAAGCTCCGTTCGGCGCCCGAACGTCGGGTTCAACATGAGCGGCGTCCTGGCTGATGGACCGCGCCGAGAAGTGCCGTTATGCGTTGCGGTCCCGACGGACCGGCGCGTCATTCTGTGCGGCCGTCCTGTGCACGCACAGCCATCTGTACAAGTTAGAGTGTCCGTTGTACAATCTGTTCATGACCAGGATGCCAGTCAGTGAGGCCCGGGAGAAGCTGGCCGATGCGGTGGAAACCTCTCGCACCGAGCCGGTCTTCTTGGAGCGCTACGGCCAACCCGCGGCGGTGCTGGTCAGCCCCGAGCGTTACGAGGAACTAATGGAGGCCCTGGAGGACGCGGAGGACGTGGTGGCCTTTGATGCAGCGATGGCCGAGGAGGGCGCCAACATCCCCTGGGAGCAAGTCAAGGCCGACCTCGGCTGGGCGTGAGCCTCTACCGAATCGAACTGCGCCCATCGGCCGCCCGGGCTCTACGCAAGCTCGATCCCGACGTCCGTCGCCGCATCCAGGGGGCCATCGCACTCTTGGCACAGGACCCGAGGCCGCCGGCTTCACGTGCGATGCACGGCAGACCGGGGTACAGGGTCCGAGTCGGGAACTACCGCATCATCTACACGGTCGCCGACGACGTTCTCCTGGTCGTAGTTGTTGCTCTCGGCCACCGGAGGGATGTGTACGACCGGTAGGCTGTCGCTGAGGTGGTCGGTAGCTCGACGGTCCGGTAGCACTAGAAGCGGATCGTGCGTGCTACCGGTGGCAGCCAATCGCCGGGCTCTGCGTGACTGGACCGGTGGCCCGGGTGGTGAGCCGCGCCCAGACCGGACTTACTGAGATGGTAGGCATGCAGAGGGGGTAGATAGTGGCATTGAACAGGGACAATGGCCGCGACGGACCTGAGGGGTCGTGTTACTACGCGAGCCTGTGACCTGCGACTACCCAGCAGGGATTGGGAGCTCGTAGTCGAGGATCTGGGCCGGCTCGCGCACCTTGAGAGCAGCGAGGATCTTCCGTTGGCCATTCGTCGTTACCGAGCGCTTCGCGATGCGGCCCTCATTGGTCCCGAGGGTGACGAGGTGCATGCGCTCGAGCTCGTTTCTGACGTTTCGCCAGGTGTCGCCGGTTGCGTTCTTGACGACTCGGATGAGGAGCAGCCCGAGCCAGCAGAGCTGGATATGGGAGTGGATGCGGTCCTAGCGCGGTGGTGGAACACCGGTCGGAGCCGAGGGGCCCCTTTCATGTCTCTCCACCCGTGTTCAACCCGGTAGAGCTGTTTGTAGGCCTTGGCGAGATCGGTCGGGGTGAGGGTGTCGTCGCAAGTTCGGATGAGCCACTTGCCGTCGAAGTGGGCATCTTTGGCGATAGCGGCCTTGTCGACGCGAAGCCTGTGGTCCTTGGTCCGTTGGCAGAAGCGGGCGAGGCCAGGGATAGCACACAGCTCGCCGACAAGCTCGTCATTGCGCTCCTTGGACCACTTGTCGCTTGCCGCGATGCGCTTTGTAAGGTAGGCGACAAGGTTGGATCGCACGATCTCGTCTCGGGCTTTGGCCTCAGGGTTGACGCAGACGACGAAGCGCTGTGTTCTCGCGCCATCGCCTACACGGACCTCCTTCACCGACAGGTTCCCCTCGACGAGGTGGTAGCGGCCGGGTGTTGCGAGCGCCTTCTTTGCGTCCGCGCTCGCGGAGCGGAGCTTCTCGCAGACGATGTAGTGCTCACCGCCTCGCTGCAGATAGGCCCGGTTCGTCTCGGAGTTGAAACCGGAGTCGCTTCCCCACAGGACCCGCTTGAGCATCCAGCCCCCGAGGTCGTCCTTCACGCGTCGGATGATGAGCTGGTCCGAGGTGGTCCCCGGAAACGTCCAGCAGCGGATCGGAAGCCCTTCGGCGGTGACGGCCATAGCGATCACGACCTGGGGCAGGTCTTCTCCGAACTACTCAGCTCCACCAAACCTGCAACAGCGATGCTGAGTGATGGTCAATAGCAAAAGCGCAGCAAGGAAAGCGCAACTCGACTTTGTAACCGGTCGCTGTACGCGGTTCACTAGTTCGGTTAACAGGTCTTGGCGGTGATCCTTTGAGTGTTTGGAGAACTGGCGTGAGGCAAGCTCGTCGGGGACCGCTGGCTCCTTGGCATCTCCTGCATCTGCCTTCTCGGCCTGTGTAGCGCTAGCAAGCTCGATCTCTTCGTCAGCAACATCGACTTCTTAGTAGGTAGTGCAGGTGTCGACGAAGATCACGTCGCAAGACAAGTTGAGCAGGTTCGCTGTGCGAACAGAAGATGCCATTTGCGATATCCGCCAGCGCCCCGAGGAGAAAGTCCATCGCCGCGTAGGCCGCCGGTGAGTCGAAAGCCTGACACGAGGGGATTGCGACGCGCTCTTGCACCCACGACACACGCGAGCTTCGACGCTGGCTCGAGACAGCCCTGAGAAACCAGCGCGAACAGGACCCGCTCGATCACCTCACTCGCCCGAGAGACGCCGTCCGTCCGCCGCGTCCACGAGGGCTTTTTCGGGTCCCAAGACGGCGCCAGAGCTCGTCGAGCACGTACGCGCCGCCGAAGCGCCGGGAGTCGACGCTCTCGACATCGGAACCCTCGGTAGTAGCCATAGCCTCGCCGTGCTCGAGGAAGCGGCTGATCGACGACACCAGACGCGCGAGCGATTCGCGATCAGCCTTGTCTGCCCTGCCGAAGTTGTGGATCACCTTCGCGACCGGCGAGCCGCTCACCGGGTGGCGCTCGTTGTGGGCAAGCTCGAGGTTGCTGACGAGCGAGCCATCCTTGTTAGTGCGGCGCGTCTTTCGCAAGTACACGCCTACAAGTAAAGACCATATTGCCCAGCACAGGTCAACTACTCGTGTGCCTACGCCATTCGGAGTATTTGGCCATGCCTCAGCACTCCAAACAGGGCAGATGTGCTGGTGGTGGAGATCGCCTTCAGGTGCCTACAAGCTGAGTAAGTCCGGTCCGTGAGCAAGGCTACTTCGGCCGCTCCGAACGCGCGCGCAGAGGTTCGGCCCCAGCATCCGAACACGACGGCACGCATAACGACGCCCCAGACGGCCGCATCGCCCTATCCCGAGGAGCGCGAAACCGGGGATCTGTACCTAGGGACCGCGCCTCATCCGTGACCCGAGCGTGACCCACGGGGCGCCCGTCCCGGTGCGACCGGCGGTCCGTCGTGAGCCATGGCACCGCGCGCCGCTGGGTAGCCAACCGACTGACCAGGACAAACGCCGGCATACACCGAGCCTTGGCGGGACGAGAACTCGGTTCGAAGCAGCATGAGTGCTGCGCTCACAGAACGGAGCCGGGCCGCAGAAGTGGCCTTCTGGCAGGGCTTTTGTGGGGCTAGCTGGAATCGAACCAGCGACCTCAGCATTATCAGTGCTCCTGGCCCCCCCTGTCGGAGCAGCCACGCCAACCGAATATAGCCGCTCACCTGCGGCGTTGCTGAGCGCCGCCACGCCAGAGATGGCGTCAGTTGGCGTCATTCTGGGGGCTCATGGGGGCGCAGTGGGGGCGCAGGCCCTGCGCCTTCGTTCAGCGGCGCCCCGTGTTCTGCACCCCCCGCCGCCCAGCCACATACGCCTCGCCAACTATGCGTCAGGAGTGCTACTCTGTCTCTATGCCCGTGGTCGTCGAACACCCGCACTTCCGGCCCTGGCTGGCCTCGCTACCCGGAGCGTCGCTGCCAAGGTGGTCGACGGGATCGAGTACCTGCGAGAGCACGGCCGAGGGGCGGTGCTGCCTGACGTTCGCCACCGCAGACAGACCAGTCGCCATTTCCCCGACATGAGCGAGGTCCGGGCTGACCAGCTCGTCGGCGGTCGCCGCTTCGTGATGAGGGTGCTGGTGTGCTTCGTTGACGAGGATCAGACGCTGCTCGTCTGCATCGGCGGCAACAAAGACCGCTACCCGGAACGGGTGGACCGGGACTGGTACGACGACTACGTGCCGGCGGCTGATCGGGTGGTCGACAGCTACAAGAAAGGAGCGTTGCGATGAACGAACCAACCCGGGACGAAGCGGAGCTGGCCGCCTGGAGCGCGGAGGTAGCACCTGACGAGTGGGTGCGCGACCACGGGTGGTCGCACCCGGACCCGGAGTTCGGGGAGGCGCTGGCTGCAGCTCGCCGCCAGACCGAGGCCGCCCATGCCATCGTGACGAGCCTGGCAGAGCTTCGCCGGGCCGTGGGCCTGAACCAGACCGAGCTGGGCGCACGGTGGGGGCACACCCAGTCGTTCGTCTCACGGGTCGAGCGGGATGTTGCGGGTGTGGAGATGGCGACGCTGGTGGGCTACGTCAAAGCACTCGGTGGCCGCCTGACCGTCACCGTCGAGGCAGGCGATCGGGTCTTCTACGAAGACCTCGTCGTCGGCTTTTGAGCCCGCCAAGGACGACCGGTCGTCGTGATCAAGCTGCATGCCGCAGCGCTGGCCCCATTCCGAAGCGGCCAGCTCTGCGTTCCACCCCGGGCATGAGCGATCCGCGAGACGGGCGACTACGAACAGGACCTCGAAGCAGCAGAGACCATCTTTCCCGACACATCTCCGACACCAATACGACGACGGCACCGGTGATCTCCGAACAGTCCTTCTACGTTCCCAAGGCAAGCGGCTTGCAGCAGGGTGACATCCTGCTGACTGGCATCGCTCGCATCACCGGCGACAATGGCTACAGCCCGGCTCAGTGGGAGCCCTTGGACACCCACGACATCCAGGTCGATGGCGTCAAGCCAGACGGCAGCGCCGCCCGGTTCTTTGCTGGCTTTGGCCTGGCGATGGTCACGTCCCACGATTGCCAGCTGGAGAAGGAATGGAACCGGCGCCGGTCAGAGCTGGTCGCCCAAGGCAAGCCAGAGGAGGAGGCCGCAGCGGAAGCTGTCGCTGATCCGACGCTGGACCGGACGCTCGTCGCGAGCCCGCTCGTTGACCCCGACGACGTTCCCGTCGATCGCGGGAACCTGCTCGCGGGGCACGTGGTGGGATACGTGCCAGTCCCCGCCTCATCCGATGGGCTTGTCCCGGAGTGCGTGGTCGATCTCAGTTACCGGTGCACCCTGGATCGCTTCAACGTGGTGCGCGTTGCGTCGATAACAGGCCTCGCACGTAGCCAGCTCCGCTACGCCCTGGTGCGTCTCGACGCTCTCCGCACTCCCAACCTGGGCTTCACGGTGGAAGATGTCATCGGTCATGCGATCCAGCACGTCGAAGTACCGAAGAGTTGTATCGCCGACCCCTAGCTCTCGTGCAACCTCAGCTGAAGGCCTGCCAGACGATCTCAACAGCGCTACTGCATCTGCCTTGAACTCGGGCGAAAAACGCCTTGGTGAACTCTGCTTTCCCATTGGAACATCCTCCTTCATCTATACCTGTCATGGAGTGTCCGGTCCAAGGGGGGAAGTTCAGACGGTGACCTGAGACGCCCAGAACGCCGACTCGGCGCTCGTCGCGCTCGTTCGGTCGAGCGTTGTTCTGTACTTGCCAGCGTTCTCGTCGACGGAAGTTGGTGCGCGCGAGTTCGCCTCGCGGTGCGACCTCAGCGGATCGTTTGATCAGGCGTGGCGCCGCCCGACGACTCGCGGAACCCGGGTTGGTCCGCCCGAAAGCTGCCAGAATATGCGCCATGACATCTCTCGACGCTCAGCAATCCTTTGCAGCCCGCGTTGGCGAAATCTTGCAGGAAGTCATCAAGTTCGCGCGCGAATTGAGCGACGCGACCGAGGCTGATCCGGTGGTGGGGTCTCAGGCGGATGACGAGCTGAACTTCAACCAGGAAGGAGGCCCGAAGGGTCCGTGGGGCCGATCGCCTGTCGAACTCGCGTACACTACCGCCGCCTTGCTGTATGCCGCGGCCGGTCAGTATCTACGGTCACTTAGGCAACTACTTAACGATGACACCGCTCTTTTCGGATTCCAGGTCATTACGCGGGCGCTCCTAGAGGCAGCGGCCCGCTCCTGGTGGATTCTTGACCCGGCATGCTCGGTTCGTGAACGAGTCGAGCGAGCCTACGATGAGCAGTACTACAGCTTCGATGAGCTGCGGAAGCTCGCGGCCGCCATGAGGGGCGACTTCGCCAACCAGGTCAGCAGTGATGTGCGTCTTCGTGCTGACGCTGCCGAACTGGGCCTTCATGAACGAACCGAGAAGAACGCGCCTTTTGCGCGGCCAACTGGCGTAGGGTCGCCCCGGCTCAATGCCACCCAGGTGGTTGCGGCGCTCAGTTCCCACGTAGAGATAGCCGATGGCGAAAGGTGGTATCGCACCTTCTCCGGCATCGCCCACTCAGCGCTCTACGCGCAGATCGGATATTGGGAGCCGGTCCGCGGTCCAGGGGTTGCGCGGGAGCACTTAGAGCCGGCGCTGCCGATGACCGCGATCGCGCATGCCGCGGTTCTGTCCATTGCTGCCTACCTCGGCGCCATCGAACGACACGCGTTGCTCTATGGCCGGGATTGGAAGCAGCTGCAGAGCATGCGCCAAAGCGCAACGACCCGGATCATTGCCCTCCACGACATCCATGTCGTCCGTTAGTCGGCGCATTTCCGGCGTTCGGGGCCATGTCTTGGCGGTAGCTCGGATCTATCGCGCCGGACCACGTTCTGCTAGGCAGGGGCTCAATGATTCTTAGACGGGTACCCCAACGCCAACTCGATGACTGCGCCATTTGCTCCATTGCGTCGGTCTTGGGGTATTCGTACGAGCGCGTTCAGGCAGATCGACGCCAGCGATATGGCCACGTTGACGACCGCACGGCTTGGTGGGAGTGGTACCTAGAGGACGAGGGTCACAGCTCCGAATACCTGCCGACTACACAGCTTGATGTCATCTCACGCAAAGGTGGCACCGTCGTCGGACTATTCGTGATGCACCATCACGCCCTCAGGGCGTCACACATTATCGCCATTGATGAATTGGGCTTTGTGGACCCATCCGATGGCTTTCCCGACCACGTTCTCTTTGACGTCTATCCCACAATCAAGACGGCGCAAGGATTTATATTCGACCAAGACTTCCTTGCTGTCGCCTTGTCTACAGCTGAGGACCTAAACCGGGAAGACCATCCCTGAATAGCCGATAGGTATCTCCCAGCCGCGGGTATACGGGTTATCGGCCGAGCAGCGAGGTGATTCCCCTTGACGACACGTGCAAACAGAAGATGACGCCCGAACGACGGCGCTCCTGGACTCAACAGTCGCCCAACCGACGGCTCGGGTGCTCGCCGGGTAGGTGTGGCAAGTGCCAGGTGGCAGGCAAACGTTGCCGCTCCGGGCACTGGTGGTCCGCTGCGGGAGCCCAGCCCGCATACCGGCGACCCGACCAGCTACGCCCCCGCCGCCCGGCGGGTCGGCCGCAGCTTCTCCACCTGTCCGCCACCCAGCAGGGCGGCGATGGCGTTCTGCGTGTCGGTGTGGTCGTCGCGCCAGAGGTGACCGTAAACACGCTCCATGAACGCCGCGTCGGTGTGCCCGGCCCACCTCGCGACCGTGAGGCGGTCAACTCCGGCAGCGATCCAAAGTGCTACTGCGGTGTGACGGAGGGAATGAGGGGTCGCTTGTGGATCGGCAATCCTGGCCCGTTCGACGGCTGGCCGCCATATCCGGGACCGCCAGTTGTCAGGGGTCATCGCTCCCCCGTCCCGACCGGTGAACAGCCAATCATTCGGTCCCAAGCCGCGCTCGTCGATCATGGCCGCCAGGCGGTCCCGCAGGGCGGGGTGGAGGGTCGGCACCGTCCGCTGCCCGGCGAAGGTCTTGGTCGGGTGGATTTGGCGTCGAACGTCGCTGCCGGACACCGCCAGTGGGACACTCACCGCGGTCGAGCGTACGACGACCTCGCCAGCGGCGAGCCGTAGGTCCATCACCTGCAGGGCCGCAAGCTCACCGATCCGAAGCCCGGTCGTCGTGCCGAAAGGCACCACGATTGCCCATCGAGGGTCGATTGCCTCCTCCAACCGCACCAGCTCACCAACGGTGAGGAATCTCCGCTCTACCCGGCCGGGCCGGGTGGCTTGACTCCGACGGCAGGGCTGGCAGCGATCAAGCCCTCGCTCACCGCGTCGGTGAGTAACTTCTTCAACGTCACCAGGCACCGGGTCACCGTCGCGGGTGCAAGCTCGCTCGACATGCTCACCGTCCACGCCGCCACGTCACTACGACGAAGGTCAGCGAGACGCACCGCCCCAAACCGGGGCTCGATCTGGCAGGTCCAAATGGACTGCTCCCTCGCCCTGGTGCTGGACGACACCTGGCGCGTGGCCGACCACCGATCCCACCATTCGGCCACGGTGATCTTGCCGCCACTTGGGTCGCCGGTACCGCCATAGCGGCGCTCTCGGAGGCGTTCTTGGCGGTAAGCCTCGGCTTCGGAAGCGGTATCGAAATTGGCCGTGTGTCGCTTGCCGGACGAGTCGTACCACCGCGCTTCCCACGTCGCTGTCCCGCTCCGCCACTCGCGCCGGCGCACACCAGGCTGGCGGCTCATGCGGCCCGGTCCCGATTGCGCGGACGACCCCGCCGCACGGACGGGTCCACAGGGGTGGCATCGACCACCTGTGATTCAAGCCAGGCGGCCACGTCCTCGGGGCGGAAGCGAAGTTCCTTACCCACCCGGAGGAAACGGATGCGGTGCTCGTGGGTGAGACGGTAGACGAGGTGCTTCGACGTACCGAGGTATGCGACAAGCCGGTCGATGTCCCACAGCTCCGGCAACTCATGCGAATCGTCCCTCATGCTCAATGGAGACAGATCGACCAATCCTGCCAGCGACGGCCAAGCGCCTCGTCGGGACGGATTCGCCCCCACTGATGGGGGCGCAGTGGGGGCGAAAGACGTGTCGCCTTTGCCATCATCTCGGTCTACATAGGGTCTGACCAGGGACTCTGTGGT
Organism: Actinomycetes bacterium; assembly: GCA_021802485.1. Lineage (GTDB taxonomy): Bacteria > Actinomycetota > Acidimicrobiia > Acidimicrobiales > JAJZXF01 > JAJZXF01. The sequence goes on from JAJZXF010000014.1 coordinate 9,073, forward strand.
GGGGCTAGCAAGAATCGAACTTGCGACCTCAGCATTATCAGTGCTGCGCTCTAACCGGCTGAGCTATAGCCCCCATACGCACACTCCAAGGTTATAGCCCACCGAAGGTTCATCACCCAACTTTGCACGCTGCAGACGGACCCTGCGTCTGGCTGCAAAGCTGGGATGTGGCCTTACACGGAAACTCATAACCATTGACACGAAGACATTATCCACCATGGTGGGCCTTATTATTCCGCCCCAGTTGGGACGGTAGTAACAGCGACCAAGTGCTGACCCGGGTCAAGGCTCATAAGCCGGACCCCGGTTGCATCACGCCCCTGGGCTGCGATCTGGCGAACCGCTGTGCGAATCGCAACACCTCCCGACGACACTGCAAGCACCTCGTCATCAAGAGATACGAGGAAGGCCGCCGCAACAACTCCCCTTCGCTGATTCAGTCGGATTCCCCGCACCCCAATGCCACCACGACCTTGCCTTCCAAAGTGTCGCGTCGCTGTTCGCTTCGAAAAACCCTGATCCGTAATCACCAACGCATCTCTTTCCTCGGCAAGGACATCACATGACACAACAACATCATCGCCACGAAGCTTCATACCACGAACCCCCATCGCACCTCTTCCCATTGGCCTCACGTCAGCCTCGGAAAACCGAATAATCATTCCATCCCGACTAAAGAGAATGACATCCCCGTTCCCTCCGGTACGAATGACGCGAACAAGTTCATCGCCAGCGCTCAAACTAATCGCAATGAATCCATCCCGGCGCGACTTATCATACTCCGTCATCGCAGTCTTCTTTACTTGACCCGAGCGAGTACAAAAGAATAAATAGTCACTTTCATTGAATTCCCGAGTATCCACCATTGCATTAATATGCTCATCAGACGCAAGTGGAATCAGATTAACAACTGCAGTACCTCGTGCAGTGCGCTCCTTGAGAGGAATCTCGTGACCCCGGAGCCGATACACACGGCCACGATTGGAAAACAGGAGCACGTGAGAATGCGCACTCGTATGCACGAGGGAATGGACCAAGTCTTCCTCACGCAACTTCGCTCCACTCACCCCCCTACCACCGCGGCCCTGTGTGCGAAATGCACTAGCCAGAACTGCTTTAATATATCCCGCCCTGGTGAGCGTGATGACCAACTCTTCATCCGCAACCAAGTCCTCAGTTGAGAGCTCACCCACATCATTGACAATCCGAGTGCGGCGCTCGTCGTGGTGACTATCCCGTACGGCCTGGAGCTCCTTGGCGATCACCGACCTCAACCGCGTCTCGTCAGACAAGATCAACTCGAGCTCAGCTATGGTTGACCGAAGCTGATTGAGCTCCTCATTAACCTCCGCCTCACCGATCCGAGTTAGCCGACCAAGCGTAGTATCAAGTATGAAGTTCGCCTGTACTTCAGTGAAAGAAAACGGGGCGGCCATAAGGGCCTCGCGCGCTGTCCCTCGGTCTTGCGCCTCACGAATGGTCGCGATCACAAGATCAAGAAGTTCTACAGCCCTTAGCAACCCCTCCAATACATGAGCACGATCCCGCGCCTTTCCAAGGCGATAACGCGAACGCCTGGTAACCACATCGACCTGATGGGCCAAGTAATGCCGAAGCATGTCACGTAGGCTCAGTGTCCGCGGCACACCATCTACAAGAGCAAGCATATTGACACCAATGCTGACCTGCATCGGGGTATGCTTGAACAGCTTATTTAACACCAATTGTGGGTTGGCATCACGCTTTAGGTCAATCACCAACCGCGCCTTGCGTCCTGCAGACGCATTCTGAAGCCGCGAAATTCCATCCAGGACTCCTGCGCGCACCAGGTCAGCAATCTTACTCTCAACGACCTCAACGGCAGTTTGATACGGAAACTCAGTAACAACTATATGCGCCGAGCCAGTACGGGTTGTCTCAATCTCAGCGACCGCTCGCATCTTGATAGACCCACGACCTGTCTCGTATATGTCCCTAATCCCAGATCGACCAAGGATAAACGCCCCAGTCGGAAAATCAGGACCCTTTACGAATGCATGAAGCTCTTCATTCGTTGCGTCAGGATTCGCCAATAAGTAGGTCGTCGCATCAACGACCTCACCCAGGTTGTGTGGTGGAATATTTGTCGCCATGCCAACGGCGATCCCCTGGGAGCCATTAACCAGCAAATTTGGGAACCTCGCCGGAAGGACAGTCGGCTCCTCCTCCGTACCGTCATAGTTTGCGACATAGTCAACGGTGTCTTCGTCAAGCCCGTCCAGCAATACCAACGCGAGGGGAGCTAGCCGGCACTCTGTGTAGCGCATCGCAGCCGGGCCCTCATCCGGTCCAGTGGAACCAAAGTTACCGTGTCCATCGATAAGGGGTAGACGTAGGCTGAAGTCCTGCACCATTCTTGCCAGTGCGTCATAGATTGCACTTTCACCGTGGGGGTGGTATCGACCCATGACGTCACCAACAACGCGGGCGCACTTCATATAGGCACGATCCGGCCTGAGCCCTTGCCCAAACATCCCGAACAGAATTCTACGGTGTACTGGCTTCAGCCCATCGCGAACATCTGGCAGTGCTCTTGCGACAATGACAGACATTGCATACTCGAGGAACGACCGCTCCATCTCCTCCTGAATCTCGATTGGCTCAGACAACAAGCCATCATCAGTAAGAATTACACCCTGCTCCGAGGAGTGCCGCTCAGCCATGGACTCCCCGCCCGAGAATCGTGGTGCGCGGCGTAGCTACATTGGGGATTTGCTGCAACCTGACCAAGCATGACGTTAGCATTAGGCGGACTCTCCTAGATATCAAGAAACCGGACATCCTTCGCATTTGATTGGATAAACTGCCGACGCGCCTCAACATTCTCACCCATCAAGACTGAGCAAACCTCATCGGCGATACTAGCTTGCTCAAGTTCCACCCGAAGAAGCGACCTCTTCGTAGGATCCATGGTTGTATCGCGCAGTTCAGAGAAGTCCATTTCTCCTAGACCCTTGAGCCTTTGAAACTCTGCCTTTCCAGACCTATGGTCCGCAAGAAACTGCGCCCTCGCGGCATCATCGTGAAGATAGATCTTTTCTTTTCCGACGACCGTTGAATAGAGGGGAGGCTGCGCGACATAGACGTGTCCAGCCTCCACTAGCTGACGCATTTGCCGAAAGAGAAATGTCAGAAGCAGTACCCGAATATGGGAACCGTCTACATCCGCATCTGCAAGAATGATCACCTTATGATAACGGATCTTATCGAGCTCAAATGAGTCGCCAATACCAGCCCCAATTGCACTTATGAGTGCTTGAATTTCGGTATTCTTGAGCATTCTATCCAGTCGAGCACGCTCAACATTGAGAATCTTTCCACGAATTGGCAATATAGCCTGCGTGCGCGGATCACGCGCATCTTTTGCCGAACCCCCCGCACTGTTCCCCTCAACGATAAATAACTCACTTTCGTGTGGCGATCGGGAGGAGCAGTCAACCAGCTTACCCGGTAAGCCTGCCCCCTCAAGAGCAGACTTTCTTCTTGTGAGATCACGTGCCTGTCTCGCAGCGGCCCGCGCGCGAGCTGCGATCACAGCCTTTTGTATGATTTGACCCGACTCCCGCGGATGTTCCTCTAGCCAAGTGCTGAATCTATCGTTTGTGGACTTTTCAACGAAGGACCGCATTGGAACATTCCCGAGCTTTGCCTTAGTTTGGCCTTCAAACTGCGGATCGGTTAGCCGTACGGAGATGATTGCCGTAAGGCCCTCACGAATATCCTCGCCGGCAAGGTTCTCCTCCTTCTCCTTTAGAAGACCGTGGGCGCGAGCATACTTATTTGCAACGCTCGTCAGTGCCCTACGAAAGCCATCCTCGTGCATTCCACCCTCGGTCGTGGATATGCCATTAGCAAAGGAGTGGATGTTCTCATAAAATCCGGTATTCCACTGAAGCGCTATGTCTACTTCACTATTGTCACTTGCCTGGTGGTAGCTTGCTACTCCGTTGAACAATGGCTCCTTGGACGCATTCAAGTATTGAATGAAGTCGACCAAGCCATTTTCGTAATGGAAGACCTCTTGATGTTCGCGATCGGTACGCTGGTCCTCGAAGCTAATGGATACGCTGGGATTAAGAAATGCCATTACCTGCAGACGTTCGATGATCGTCTGCGCTCGAAAGGTGACGTCGTCGAACACATTTTTGTCCGGCCAAAACGTTACTGTTGTCCCGGTCTCGGGCTGTCCGGTCGCTCCGCGGTCCTCTAATGGTCCTTCAGGAACTCCACCGTTCTTGAAAGTTAATGCATACTTTCTGCTGTTACGATATATTTCGACCTCCATACGAGTTGAGAGTGCGTTCACTACTGATACACCCACGCCATGAAGGCCACCAGATACCTTGTATCCCGCGCCTCCAAACTTTCCACCCGCATGAAGGGTAGTCATTACAATCTCAACGGCTGTCTGGTCGGGATATGAAGGATGTGGATCGATTGGAATGCCGCGACCATTATCGCTTACCCTGCACCCTCCGTCTTGCAATATTGATACGGATATTCGGTTACAAAAGCCGGCCATCGCCTCATCGATGGCATTGTCAACTACTTCCCATACTAGGTGGTGTAGACCTGACGGACCGGTTGATCCAATATACATTCCGGGTCGCGCCCGAACCGGTTCGAGGCCCGTTAGGACCGTTATATCTGCGGACTCGTATGTTGTTGGTTGTTTGGTTACAATCAAGCGAACTCCTGAGTTAGCTCCTTGGTTTCTGTTAGAATTCTAGCATAAGCTGGTACTGGCTGCCCTGCCGTACGTTCTGTGGCTCCTTCTTTGGTTATATTCAGGCGCTCGCTATGTTAAGCCTTGAGTTGGGCTCTGCGCTGGGTTGTTCCTAAGTCTCGGAACAGGTCGTGACGTTACGAGTTCACTGTGATCTCTAATCGCCTCACCTTGCTCGCCCGACTATGGCCTTCATCCAAAGCGGAATTTATTACAGATATGAGTAACCCCTCATTTAGCCTCAGGGTTGCCGCAAGCGCATTGCTTGGTGTGGTCACTGATAGCGTGCCGCGATAAGAGTACGTGATCCGAAGTCCGTCGACTGCGTTCTCCGGCAAGACGCGCTTGCATGCCTGCCGCGCTCGTTGTTCGACGAAGTTTGGACTAACGCGCGAGTTGTGGATGACTACGTCAAGTGAGTCTGAGATGTGCCGTGGCGGCCCATGGGGAGAGTTCTGCATGTACTTATCCTAAACCGATTGACATCCCGCTTTGAGGGCTCGAATCACACCAGATGGCCTTGATCATAACTGAAGGCCGCCGAACGCGTCCCGCTCCTACGGCCGATCACCTTGCCTGCTCAGATCGTGTATTGGTGGTAACCTTTGTGGAGGCTCTCGAATCAGCAAGAACGCTGTTCCCATTTTGGATCTGTTCACTGATCACACACTGACTGTAGGTGCCTCGGTGATCCAACTCCGTTGACCCTCGGGCAGAGGTCTTATCTGGAAATCTCCAGGGTGTCCCGTAAACCCCGGTCCCCAGCCCATAGACAACCTCATCTATAGGCCAGTTTCCCGCCCAACACCGTACGTAATACCTGCCATTCGCAATCATATATATAATGTGTTTCGGGACACTTTCCGCCCCAAGCGGGGTGAATCCTCCCACACGAGAACCGGCGATATAACGAAAGCCGACTTTGAACTAGAGATGCGACGGGTGAGAAATGCCGAGAATTCTTTAGATGATCCGAATAGGCATCAATAAATATTGGTAACTGTTTTCTTTTGTAGCCTGAAGAAGACTTGGTTTTCCAGCATCCGCGGTCTTTATCACAATGGTATCTTCATTGATAGCGTCAATGCCATCGCTCAAGTACGACCCATTGAATGCAATTTCAAATGGTTCCCCGCTGTATGTGACCGAAACCTCTTCAACCGCCGAGCCAATATCGTCACTAGTTACTCGTACATTTATTAGATCGTCACTCACCTCCAGTCGTATCGGAGTCTTATTATCCTGGACAAGTAGCTTCATCCTTCGTAATGCCTGCTGCATCGGCTCTGCCTCAAATGAAAGTTCGTGGGCATAGCTACTTGGAATCAACTTCCCGTAATCAGGAAATCGTCCTTCAACAAGGCGCGCGAGAATTGCAGTATTCATGTAAGAAAAATACGCTGTAGAACCAAGCGCGCTTAGTCGCAGCATCTCATCGGGGACATGACTAGATGGTGGGCTCGCGAGGATTCGTTTGACCTCTGCAAGGGCACGGGCTGGAATAACTATCGGCTCAGCCAGGACATTATCTGGATCGTCATACTTAACCGTACCAATTGCAAGCCTGTACGAGTCTGTGCCTACAACAGTCATACCACCGACAGTTGGTGACATTAGAATTCCCGTAAGAACTGGGCGGCTATCGTCAGTTGATGCGGCTCGAACTACTTGGTTGATCGTCGTCGACAACTCTGATACCGGAATCTCCACGAAGCGGTCATTCTGAAGGCCAACGTCAGTCTTCGGAAACAGATCTGCCTCCATGCAACGGATACTGAATGAGCTGTTCCCCGAGACAACCTCGAGTTCTGTTCCGGCAACCTGGCGAAGGACAACTGCACCAGGCTCAAGGGATCGAACAATTTCAACAGCAAGGCGACCAGGAACCAATACCTCACCTGGATCGGTAGCAACAACGTCTGTGCTCGCGATGATTGTCAAATCGCGGTCGGTGCATGTTGCCACAAGCTGTGTCTCTGTAACGAGAATGTGCATTCCACCAAGAACTGCACTCGTTAGTAGACGCGTACCAAGAGCGCGGGACGCTGTTGTCAAGGTCGATAGCAGAGTGTCTCGCTCGATTGTAAGTTCCATGGTCGGTACTCCCTATTTGTTTTTAAGTTTAAAGAACTTTTTGTAGCCACTGGGCTGTGGATTGTGAATTACCCCAACGCGAGGTGGATGCAACTGGTTGCGGTCGCTAGGGACCGCATGCTGACAATGTAATGTAATCCCATGGTGGAAGGGATGTTCGCGCAGGCTGTGGGCCATTGGTGTTCACGAGGTGCCTGAAAACTGGGACTGGGTGAGGTGTGGAGGACGCGGAGCGTTGTTCACAGTTCGGGAAGGCACTTGAAGGTCTTTGTGGATTAGTGGCGCGGTTGCCATAAGTTTTCCACTGGTCCATTGACAGAGTTTTCCATTAGATAGGGGTGTGGTGTAGGAAAGTAGATCGCACATGAGTAGTTTCGAACATCTGATTCATTGTGGGTTAGTCCGCACCACGGATTGATTGTATGAGATGGGTGACCTGGTTATAAATTGGTCTACGTTCTTTCATAAGTTCGGAGATCTTCTCCACCGCGTACATTACTGTCGCGTGGTCGCGGCCGCCGAATTCCCGCGCGATGGCGGGATATGAATAGTCCGTTAACTCACGGAAGACATACATGCTGATATGTCTTGCAGTGACCAAGGGACGGCGACGGCTACTTCCGCGCAGGTCGTCAACTGTGAAGCCAAATTGCTTGGCCGTATGGTCAAGAATGAGTTCTGGCGTAATACTTCTACGACTCGGCGAAAGAATTATATCGTTGAGTAGTTCCTGTGCTTGTTCGAGTGTTAATGACTGGTTGTTGAGGGTTGCGAACGCGGAGACACGTGTTACTGCACCTTCAAGCTCGCGGATGTTATCAGTAACATTTTGGGCAATAAACTGGAGTATGTCTGGGTTGAGCTGAAGATTGTCTCTGGCGGCTTTCGCATGAAGGATTGCGAGTCGTGTCTCGAGTTCAGGAGCTTGTACCTCAGTGATGAGACCGGACATAAACCGAGTTCGGAGGCGATACTCGAGAGTGGATAGAAAGCGCGGTGAGCGATCAGATGTAATGACGATTTGCTTGGAAGCTGCGTAAAGGGAGTTGAAGGTATGGAAAAATTCTTCCTGAAGCTTCTCGGTATTTTCCAAGAATTGTATATCGTCGATCAGGAGGACGTCACATTCTCTGTAACGACGTTTGAACTGTGGCATATTGGTTGTTCGAATGGCATCAATGAACTCGTTCATGAATGTTTCGGTGGATATGTACTTTACCCGTAGCGTTGTTGATGTCTGGTGGGTATAATTTCCGATTGCATGAAGTAAGTGTGTTTTTCCTAGCCCAGCGCCGCCGTAGATGAAGAGTGGGTTATAGGGACCGGAAGGTTTTTCGGCCACAGACAGCGCGGCTGCATGGGAAAATCGGTTGGATGCCCCAATTATGAAGGTATCAAATGTGTATCTCGGGTTAAGGGGAGTGTCGGATGGCTGATGGAGTGTCTCGCGAGTTTGTGTTTGGAGTGACACTGGTGAGGCTGGAACGAGGGTGTCTTGTTGGGGCAGTGCGCGCTGAGTGGGTGCGGTCGGCGTCAACGCTGGATTGGGGGGTTGACCGTCTGCAGTCTGCTCGGCGGTGATCTTGAACAGGACCTCGGTTGGTTCACTTGTGATGTTGCACAAGTGGGACGTGATGAGTGAAAGGTACTTGGCTTGTATGCGATCACGGACGATTGCATTAGGGACAGCGATTGTTAGCCGAGAGTCATTTAACGCTACTGGCTGGAGGCACGAGAACCAGGTGTTCCATGTTGCGTTGGACACCTCCGGTCGAAGTGAATCGAGCAGGTGAGGCCAGATACGTTCGAGGTCGTTCATTGCGTCACCATGTTGGTGGTCTTAGGTTCTTCTGAGGGGAGAGTACGCAGGTTATACACAGCTGTGAATTATTGGTGGACAATGCCGGGAACTGAGAAAACACGCAGCGTAGGGGCAGTGTAGGTTCTTGACAGAAGGTAGCTAGGGCGTGACTGCGGGTGACGCGGAACAGCTCTTGAACTGAGGTGGGGTTCTAACTGTGGCTCAACCGGGCTGCTGAAGTTCGCGAGCTGGTGGATGAGAGAAATACGTATGCTGGCGACGGTGTCGCGGATCATTTCTTGGACGCTACACCACAGGCATCGCAAGCGCTCAAGGTGTGCGGCTACCTGCTAAGTCTGCCGTGAAACCCCCGGCGGTTGGGCTTGTGCTCTTGTGGCTTGGTTGGATGGTTCATTGCGTATCGCACATCACGCGACCACGACCGGCGGATCTGGCCCGTGGATGAGATCGCGAGCTCCGCTTTCCTGGTCGGACCCCACGTGAACTACCCCGCCCCTACGGACTGAGATTGCGGGCCGTCTGCCGTGATGTCCAGGCATGATGTAAGTCATGGAACCCCCTCAACGGCGCTGGTGCCCGTCTCTTTGTTCCCGCTTCCACGCCCAGCACCTTCCGCTCCGGGCTCCGCACCGGCTAAAGCCGGCGCCAGGTTCGTACCCTTGTCGGCCTGTGAACCGAGTTCCAGCAGCGAAAGCAAGTTTGATCCCTCTCTTTAGGATCTCGTCTGTTGCGTTCTGGCCAGCGTGGGCCTCGTACCCGCAGTTGGTACATACAAACATCGACTCGCTCACACGGCTTTCCTTGTCGAGGTGAGCGCACTTGTGACAGGTGATAGACGTACTGAGAGCTGCTACGACCAAGTGCATGTGCCTGTAGCGGACTTGCTCCTCACCCGTGCGGTTCTCGATCTGGTACCAGCTCTTGTCCAAGATCGCCCGGTCAAGCCCAGCCTTCCGCCTGACGTTCTTTCCAGGGGCCTCTACGGTTCCCGTGGCTGGTGCTGTCATCGACTTGATGTGTGTGAGTTCCTCGAACACGCTCAAGGTGATGGTCCCTCGCTAGAGTCGCGCTGGCCTAGTCTGTGAAGTCCTTGCAATGACGTCTTGTGTGGGCATGAAGTGCCGGGAACTCCGTGCGGTAGTTCCGCATGTGGGGATCTGTGTGGTTATGTGGCCGGCCGAAAGGCCGATCCCAACCGTGACCACGGGGACTGCGATCGTTGTGGAGAATGGAACCCTTCTAATCAGGGCGTCTGACGAGGAGCGCGTTCATTGTGTAGGCTTGATCTGGAAATCGAGATCCATGCGCGCGGGTGTTCGGTAAAGTGAGGAGCAACAACAGACAATGCCGTCTGGGCACTTGACATCCGCGCAGTAAAGATTACCCCGCGATTGGGCCCGTCAGGGTTGATCGCTACATGGGGTTTGGATCCAGACGAGGATACCACTCAATAGGAGAAGGATGAAAAGGACATACCAGCCGAGCAAGCGAAGGAGATCGCGCAGGCATGGTTTTCGGCATCGCATGGCGACACGAGCGGGGCGCATGCTCGTTTCAGCTCGCCGTCGCAAGGGACGCAAACGCTTGTCGGTGTGATGGCGCCAGTTCGACGGCTGCGAGGCCACAAGGCATTTCATGAAATCAGGCAAAGCCGCAATCGCTTACGGCGGGGGCCACTAACGGTTCGCTTTCTAGTCGATGCAGTCGACGCCGGGGATGCGAAAGACGCACACCCCGCGCCGGCCCGCGTCGGATACGCAATTGGGAAGCACGTTGGTCCCGCGACTGTAAGAAATCATCTGCGTCGCCAGCTCAGGTCAGCAATGTCAGGGTTGGCCACACAACTTCCCAAGGGCGACTACCTCATTGGAGCTGGGCCAGCTGCAGCTGGCATGAAGTACAGCGAGTTGGAAAAGCTGTTGAGCAGTGTTGTCGGCGGTCTTAGCGGTCGCGATCGGCGTACCGGGTGAAGGCAATTCGTGACGGCGCGCGATGGCTCGCTCTGAGCGCGATCCATCTCTACCAGGCTCTTCGCGTCGGTAGACCGTCGCCGTGCAGATACCAGCCAACCTGTTCTGCATACGCATACGAGGCGATCGTGTTGCATGGAGTGGGTCGTGGAACTGCGATGGCGTTTCGCAGGATTATCCGCTGCCACCCATGGGGTGGAAGTGGATATGACCCCGTTCAGTCACGAGCGCAAGGGGGAATGATTCAGGACGGTCATCGTTGAGTACGATTGACAAGTTTCTAGGGCCAATCTTCCAGCTCTTGGGAGCAATGCTTGCATTCTTCTACGGGCTAGTGCCTAATTATGCAATTGCGATCGTTCTCCTGACTATTGCAGTCATGGCCGTGATGTCTCCACTGGTTGTCAAGAGCACACGATCGATGGTGCAGCTTCAGCGTCTGGCCCCTGAGCTCAAGAAGCTTCAGCAGAAGTACAAGGGTGACCGGCAGAGGTTGAGTGAAGAGATGATGGCCTTTTACAAGGAACATCACGTAAGCCCAACTGGCGGCTGTCTCCCAATGTTTCTCCAGTTGCCCGTGTTCTTCGTTCTGTATGGCGTCCTTGGTGGGATGGCACACACGACCGGTGGTAAGCACCCAAAGTTGGCTCCACTGTACATTCCGCATAAGAGCCTGCTGTACCACCATCTTCTCCAGGGGCATGGAAAACTAATCTCATTTGGAGTTGACTTTGGCAATAAAGCCCTAGGATCTCACTCCTCGGTTCTGGCTGCGATCCCATTTTGGACCATCGTGGCCCTTGCTATCGGTCTACAGTATTTTCAGATGCGCCAGTTGAGTGGCCGTAATCCCCAGATGGCGGAGATGAATCCGCAGATGCAGGCGATGCAAAAATACCTGCCGTTGGTTTTCGGTTTGATCTACCTCAATATAAGTGCTGGAGTAAACGTCTACTTTATTACCTCTAGCTTGTGGAGGATCGGTCTCCAGGGAGCATTGTTTCGATTCGACCCAGTGTTGCAAACCGAGGCGGCTGGGTCCGTGGTATCAGCGCAAGAGGGTGCTGCAGCAAAGAGTTGGAACGCGATCGAGAAGTTGCGCGCGCTCGGGTCTTCTGGAAGGCGGTTTCTTGATGCGCCCCCGGCGAACGCGGGGGATGCGCCAGCTGCCGGCTCAGCTGGAAAGGTTCCCGATGACAGCGGTAGCGATGCTATCTCCCCCTCCGATCCGCAAGGGGCCAAGAAATCCCAGGGGGCCAGGCAAGATGCCGCTCGTAGGCAGCGCACGGCTTCGGGGGCTCAGAACCGATCACCAAAGACAAACCCCAACTCTTCCCGGGTCTCTCGGGGCGCAACGGCCGGCAAGGCTGGGTCGGGGCGGCCTAGTGGTGCTGCGGGTGCTGGGGAGGGTAAGGAAGATAACAAGAGCGCTGCAGCGCGTGGCCGTTCTGGGGGTCAATCCCCGTCCACTAAGAGTCCCGGCGTTGGTTCTGCCAGGGATAAGGCGGTTTCGGAACCTCCGTCATCCGGGAATGGCGGGGCCGCCGGTCAAAAGGGTCGGCCCCAGCGGAAACCCGGAGGTGCAAAGGATGGCAAGGCTTGATCCGGCTATTTTGGGCGCAAACTCGGCCCTTCAGGGCCGGGAAAGCCCGTCGTAACGTTCACATCTTGTAGACTCACGCGCCCGAATAGTGTGGATGTGCTAGGATTATGCGCATGCTCGACTTAGAGGGAGCCGCAGCCCACTTCTTCGCGGCGTTCGCACCTCACCTCCAAGAAGCCGGAGGGATGGCGAGGTCGAGTAGTACCAAGCACCGAGGCCGGGGTCGCTGCTCGCAGCGATCAGCGGCGCGCATCACGGCCCGCCAAAAACGGCGCAGTCGTGGTGCGACAGAGGTGTTCGGCGGCATTCCGGTACCGGACCAGGCCATCACAGCTACATCGGTGGCGGCGTGAACAACATGCCCCGGGAACCAGGCGCTCCCTACGGGCTACCAGCAGTATCGGCAGGAGACAGGGCGTCGACACGGAAGCCTGGCCCCTTGGGGCCGGGAGGCTTCAAAGTAAGAACTGACTGGATAGTACTGTGGAGTGGGTAGAGGTAACGGCGCCAACTTCATTGGAGGCGCGTAGGATTGCTTGCGAGAAGCTGGGCGTAGCAGAAGACGACGTGGAATTTGTTGTCTTAAGCGAACCGCGGAATGGGCTCTTTGGTAGGGTTCGCGGTGAGGCTCGGATACGTGCTCGCGTCAAGCCGCTAGAGCCCAAACCGCGGCAGTCATTCGCGAGGGGTGGTTCACGTAGACGTAATGATAAGGCTCGCAGGTCGTCGGGACCGGTGCCGACGCCATCAGCTGGCAAGGCCGCTGTGCCTAGTGCGGATGAGGGCCCGAACCACGCAGAGTCGGGCATGCTCGCCGGCGTTCCAGATGGCAAAGACCATGAAACACCACTGGGTCGGGGACGAGCCAGAAGACCCAGAAGCGACGTCGAAGCCGCTCAGGGAAGAACAAGTAAACAGAAGGGAGCGAGTGTGGTTAACGGTGAGATCGTAGAGTCGGAGATCGTCGCAATTGCTGAGGAGTTCTTGTTGGGTGTCGCAGAGCGGTTTGGACTACAGGCAACGCTCGCAGCTGAGAGGAAGGACTCAGAGACGATCTCTGTCTCTCTTCTTGGAGATGGTCTTGGCCTGCTTATTGGCGCCCGCGGAGCAACACTCGCGGCACTCCAGGACCTCCTGCGTCTCGCGATCATCCAGAGAACTGGTCATGTGCCTAACGAAAGAGTCATTGTCGATGTGGCTGGGTACAGGGCAAGGCGTGCGGAAGCACTGGCAAAGTTTGCTCGGGACGTGGGCAAGGCAGCCCTTGAGCAGCAGTGTGAACAGGTACTCGAGCCAATGTCACCTGCTGACCGGAAGGTTGTGCATGACGCCATCACCTCGATGCCTGGTCTCAGTACGCGTTCTGACGGGTTGGATCCCTCGAGGTGGGTGGTGGTTTTTCCATCAGAGGGGTGATCTCCATGACAAGGAGAGGCCGATGTGGGTTAGCCGCGGCCAGCTACGGCGTGGTGCCGTCCGTTCAGTGCGCATGCTTCAGAGTGATCAAGGAACCAAGGGAAGGCTTCTATTCGGGTCTGGAAGAGCCGCTCACCAGCTCTCGGCATGGGATAGCTCACTCATTGCCAAGATTGCAGCAGGGTGCGCTACGAAGCGTGTGACAAGCCATCGTGTTCGACCTACGACAAGAACTCTTTGATGTGCTCTCAAGAGCGCAGGAGTTTGGGTTCTTAGGCCCAGCACCTGTTGAAGGGCACATTGAGCACTCGCTCGAGTTCGTTCGGGCCTGTGAGGCGAATGGGCGACGCGACTGTGTGATGGATTTGGGAAGTGGGGGGGGCGTACCAGGCTTGGTGCTTGGAGTGGCTTGGCAGGAGTCCACGATCGTACTCTTAGAGGCCAATGCCAGAAGGGCAGCCTTTCTGAGAAGATCCGTGGACATCCTCAAGCTGACTGAACGCGTAGCTGTGCTTGCTGAGCGGGCCGAGACGGCGGCCCGAGATGTGAGGCATCGCGGACAGTATGACTTGCTTGTCGCACGGGGCTTTGGAGGACCGGCTGTAGTCGCGGAGTGTGGGGCACCTTTCTTGCGTACTGGGGGAACACTTATCGTCTCCGAGCCCCCCCCGACATCTCGGGCGGGCGAGATTGGCGGGCGTGGTGAACAGGGCTCCAGATGGCCGGTTGATGGGCTTTCGGTTCTTGGGCTCACACCTGCTCGTGCTCACTCCGGGAGGTTTGGGTTCCAGCTGCTTGAAATGGTTTCGCAGTGTCCTGATCGCTATCCGCGGAGGGTGGGTGTGCCAGCGAAGCGGCCGTTGTTCTAATTGTACGTGTCGTAGCGTCGCGAGACCAACTGGGTCTCAAACCTCATGGTCGCGTGCATGCCTTGCAACAAGGCCAAAGACAGCCAGTCTGCCGGGGTCTTTCTCGCTAGACCGAAGTTCCCCCCGGCCTCACCAAGAGCGGTTCATCTGCCCAGGTCACGGAGGCTCAGTGGCCGGAATTACATGTCTACGCGTAGTCATGTGAGATACGCGTTTCCCCACGTAGACGTGTTGCGGGCGTATCACTGGGGGGAACTTCGGGCTAGAGATCCGAAGCAGCTGGCGAAGATACTCGCACAGGCGAAGGCCCCGCTCAAGAACGCTGCTGCTGTGAACGCGACTCGCTGGGCACTATCGCGTGCCTGAAGAACACAGGTGTGGCGGTCTCTAGTGGATCGGGCGGGTGCACCAAGCGGAATCGCAGCCGATTCGCTGTGTCTAAGCCCCACGCACTCGACGCACTGTGTATTGGCAGCACCAGCAGTGTTGCTTAGTGCCCGAGGGAGCGTTTGCAGCGAAGGCCGTGGAACGAGGTTCCTACGCTCGTACGAGACCAGATGCCTACGGATTCCCGCGCCTCTACCTACCACTCACAAAGGTCCATCATGGCTTTGCTACTGGAGACCTTGTGCCAGAAGTCGTACCTGTTGGCAACCTGGCATTGGCCTACGTCGGACGGGTAGCGGTGTGCTCGAGTGGGAGTTTCAACATCAAGTCCGACACCCATTGCTGATGATGCTCGGCAGCCAAGGGTTGGTTTGTTCGAGTGGGCAACAGAAACCCATCGACTGGCTCTTGTTTGGCCCGGGGTCTCAGCGCTTGTAGTTCTAGCGATGACCACATGGTCGGGCTGGTGCTCTGCGCGACGGGACCTGCTGCACCTCGGAGCTTTGTTCAGGAACGAGTCGGATGGCCTTGATCCCTTCAAGAAGTCCGTGACGCTTTGCATCATCAAGGGATGGAGCAGACAAGCCTAAGTTGTTGCTGCACGAGTGTTGTTGCTGATCGGGCATTTCCGCGGTTGCCTTTTAGGGCGGTCCGTTGTCTTCAACTGGCCCTGGAATCCGAAGTCATCGCTCGACCCGGCGGGTGTGTCGCGAGACCAATTCGACCTTCTAACACGGGAGACCCTGAACGGTTGGACTATCGAAAGGGAAATCGCGGAGTTGGGTCTTGTAGTACGCGGGAGGGGAGATGGGTGTAATGTTTCACGTGAAACCTCTCGGAAACCCTTGACTTGGGTCCTAGCGGTGTTGGAGTATGGGACGAGCCTAGGAGGTGCCATGCATTACTTAACCCTGGAGTCAAGAGGTCGAGGTCCAACCATTGGCAGAAGAGCGCCCCGCTCGTTTTCAAGCTCGTGGGTTGGGAAGCTCGTATGACAAACGTAGATGGAACTGCGCCCTGGATAGATGTCGCCATGATGCAGACGGGCGAGCTGCCGACGATTGGCGAATCCTCCGAGCCAGAGCCGGTCCAGGGAAAAGCTCCGACACCACGGGGTTCAAGGCGAGGGTTGGCGGCTTCTTTGCCGGGCACTGAGGTGGCTGATCCCCCGGCGCAGACCAGAAGTGGAAGTGCCAGTGACAACAGACAGACGGCTCGACCGAAGGGAAAAGCCCGGGTGATGGCAGTGGCCAACCAAAAGGGGGGTGTTGGCAAGACAACTACGGCTATCAACCTTGGGGCTTGCCTGGCCGACGAAGGTCACAGGGTGTTGATCGTGGATATGGATCCGCAGGGTAATGCGACGACTGGTCTTGGTCTCAACGTGCGGAATTTGGATGTGTCCGTTTATGACGTCATCATGCGCGATCTTCCAATGGACGATTGTTACGAGCCCACGCGCTTTCGCAACTTATTCGTGGCGCCAGCAGCTATTAGCCTTGCAGGAGCAGAGGTTGAACTTGTGCCTCTCATGAGCAGGGAGTTCCGCTTGCGCCGGGCTCTTGAACCCATCACTGACGAGTTTGACTTCATACTGATTGATTGTCCTCCATCGTTGGGGCTCCTTACGGTGAATGCGCTTGCGGCGGCCGATGAGGTCTTGCTTCCGGTCCAGTGTGAGTACTACGCGTTGGAGGGGGTGGGTCAGCTCTTGCGAAATGTGGACCTGGTGGCGAATAGCCTCAACCCTACCCTTGGTGTTTCGACTGTAATCCTGACGATGTACGATGCTCGAACGAACCTTGCAGAGCAGGTTGCGCAGGAGGTAAGGGCCTACTTCAAGGGCAGGGTTTGCCGCTCGGTGGTACCTAGGACCGTGCGGCTCTCGGAGGCGCCGTCTCACGGAGAACCAATTATCAGCTATGACCCGCTTTCGCGCGGGGCAATCGCCTACAGGGAACTGGCAGAGGAGGTAAGTCATGGCTCGGCGTAGCGGCCTTGGCAAGGGTCTTGGTGCTCTGATACCAGCGGAAGTGGCGCTTGGTGGTGCGTCAATTGTGAGGGAGGTACTCGTTGACAGTGTGAGGCCGAACCCATTCCAGCCGCGCACCCATTTCGACGAGGAGTCGCTCGTCTCGCTTGTCGCATCGATTGAGGAGTTGGGTGTGCTACAGCCGATTCTCGTCCGCGAGCTTGGCGATGACATCTACGAGTTGATTGCTGGAGAACGACGTTGGCGGGCGGCTAGGCGAGCTGGGTTGCAAAGAATACCAGTAATCGTCAAGAACGCTGACGACTCCAACAGCCTCCGCCAGGCTTTGGTGGAGAATCTTCAGCGAGAGAACTTGTCGCCGCTCGAGGAGGCGGCTGCCTATCAGCAGTTGATTGAGGACTTCTCACTCACGCATGATGAGATCGCAACGCAGGTTGGCAAGAGTCGGGCGAGTGTGACCAACACGCTGAGGCTGCTTCAGTTGCCTGCCAGTGTACAAAGGGCGGTCGCTCAAGGCTTGCTCACCGCAGGTCATGCGCGGGCCTTGCTCGGTACGCCCGATAGGTCCTTTCAGGAGGCGCTTGCCAAGCGAGCAGGCATTGATGGGCTGCCAGTCAGGGCCGTTGAGGAGGAGGTCCGGGCACATAATGAGTTGCTTGGAGGTCCGCGGCTTGACGAGGATGATGCGTCCGGCGACCGTCGTGAAGCAGGTGGGGAGCCAACACAGCGGACGACGTCACGGCTCAGGCCGGCGGGCTTTGCTGAGCTCGAGAACCTGCTGTCGGAGATGTTGAACACCAGGGTCAAGATAGAGATCAGGGCCCGAAAGGGCAGAATTGCGATCGAGTTCGCGACCTTGGAGGATCTTGAGCGAATCTACAAGGTGCTGGTTGGCCAGCAAGCCGAGTCCACCTTGGGATCAGAGAGCGGCTTGGTTTAGTTGCACCAGGGTAAGTTCCAGTATGAGCGCTATATTTGAGGTTCGTTGGTCGGTGTAACTACACGGCAGTAAAATAAACCACAACCTGTGGATTACTCTGTGGAAATCATAGTGAAACGGTGAAGCCCCGCTTAGCCTCTATGGAGAGTTTACGCTTGCGCAACGAGTTTGAGCAGGCGGAAGCCCCGGCGCTTGCTATGAGTAGCTGGAAAGGCATATTGCGCTACGCTGTGCGTTCGAGTTGTGGGCCACGTGACACTTGCGCAGTGGTTGAGGGTCTAATCACAAGGAGTGATTACCCAGGCTTGAATAGCGCGGGTAAGCGATGCTGAGAGTTCCGCACTGCGCTCGACAACCACTTCAGCGGGCCCAATCTCGCAAAGAACCGCTGGCATGCGAGTCTCGCGTAACACCGGGAGGGACATACCGTGGATGCCGGTGTCGCGAGCGCCGACTGCCTCGGCAACGTTTTGCTGCACGAGCTGAGCGAGCCTCTTGCCGCCTGGCGACTCGTAGCTATAGCCGGAGTAGAACGCACTTGTGCATCGATCATGGTTGGGGTCGAGCCGTAGTCCGAGGTAGGCGTGAGCGTTCGCAGCGTTCGCAGTTGCCGCGGAGCGGGAGTTACTCGGGTCTTGGAGCGCTAGAACGCGCCCGCCTGCCTGCGTCAGGCGCCGACTTGTCGCGGCGATCACTGCGCCCAAGCCACCCTCTTCTGCAATCGCGATCAACTTTCCAGAGAGTGTCGGGGATTCGCTTCGAAGACGCTCGCGATCACGCACAAGCGCGACAAGCTCTGGCTCTTGCTGGCGGGGTTGCATCCGGAGTAGTTCGGCAATAGTTGTCGGTCCCAATATCTTGTCGGGCACGATGCCAGCGTTGCGCTGGAAGTCACCAAGCGCAATCGCCGTATGGTCTCCGAATATCCCATCAACGCGACCAGCGTCGAAGCCAAGTGTATTGAGGCGCCGCTGGAGGTCAGCAACATCGTCGCCCCGAAACATTGGGGCCTTGCGATATAGATAGCGGTCTCCAAGATGATATCCGGCCTCGACGATCGCGGACCAGGTTTGGAATCCGCACAGTCCATCGACGCGCAGTCCCCTCGCAAGTTGGAACTCGCGAATGGCCTGCGTGGTGCCGATGCCGAGCGAGCCATTCGGATCACCTCCGGTTGAGTAACCCAGCCGTTGCAATCGATCTTGCAAGTCCGCGATTGCGGTGGTCGGATCCTTGTGATCGGTGAGAAGAACGTCTATAGGAAAGACTCGATTGCCTGAAGGATCCGCACCTTGTTCTTGAACCCCACAAGGCGGGTGCAGACCTCGCCATCCTTGAACAAAATCAGGGTTGGGATCGTCATGACCCCAAACCTCGCTGCCGTCTTGTGGTCCGTGTCGACGTTCAACTTTACTACTCGGAGTTTTCCTTCCCATTCGCTGGCTAACTCCTCGAGAATGGGAGAGAGCGCTTTGCATGGGCCGCACCATTGTGCCCAGAAGTCAACCAGAACTGGTTCACCTGGAACAGATGTGACAACCATCTCATCAAAGTCATTGTCGCGCACTTCGGGCAGGCTGTTGCTCATCTTCATCCTTGACGAGATGCTACCGATTGTGCAGCCTCGTGCTTTGCCAGCTCAAGCCATCGCTCGGTGTCGATCGCAGCGGAGCAACCTGACCCGGCTGCCGTGATTGCTTGGCGATAAGTGGGATCTTGCACATCGCCACAGGCGAATACCCCCTGAACGCTGGTGCGTGTGGTCTTATCCATGGTTTGTATATATCCGAGGTCGTCGATGTCTAGCTGGCCCTTGAACAGGGCGGTATTCGGTTGATGACCGATCGCAACGAAGAGGCCAGTGATGTCGAGTCGGGAAATCTCACCGCTGAGCACATTGCGCACCTGAAGTCCATCGACGGAGTCGCTCCCCAAGACATCGAGGACCGTGGTGTTCCAGAGAAAATCGATCTTTGGGTTCGAAAAGGCCCGATCTTGCATTATCTTCGATGCGCGAAGCGCATCGCGCCTATGTACGATAGTTACTCGATCAGCAAATTTTGTGAGGAAAAGTGCCTCCTCGAGGGCTGAATCACCACCGCCAACGACAGCTATCGCCTGATTTCGGAAAAAGAAACCATCACATGTTGCACATGTGGATACACCATGGCCCAGAAGCCGCATTTCATTCTCGATGCCGAGCATGAGTGCCTGTGAGCCCGTGGCTATGATCAATGATTCCGTGAAGTACGAAGAATCTTCTTCACTGGGACCTTCGACCGAGATTGCGAATGGGCGGGTGCCAAGGTCGACGCCGCTAGCTCTTGTGGTGAGGATCTCTGCCCCGAAGCGCAGGGCTTGACTTTTCAGGTTTTCCATCAGCTCGGGACCGGTGATGCCGTCTACAAAGCCGGGATAGTTCTCAACTTCGGTGGTGAGCATCAGCTGTCCGCCTGGCTGGTCGCTCGTTGAGGATGGCTCTCCGGCCAGTACCAGAGGACTGAGATTTGCTCTGGCGGTGTAGATTGCGGCCGTCAGGCCAGCAGGGCCTGAGCCAAGTATTGTCACGTTGCGGGTTTCCATTATTGCTCCGATTAGTAATCTCTTGGGTTGTATTCAGTCGAGCCTGTCGTCTGAATACAATCTGGACCGTGTCTTGAGCGATGACGCCTTGGAGTGGGAAAGTACGCCGCCCACAATGAACAAGCCGCCGATCAGTGCGTAACTGGCCCAAACCGCGTCAGGGAAAAGATAGGCATCGAGTAGGCGGACCAGACCTATAGCAAGAAGCGCTAGCACAAGCAGTATCATTGCGGACGCCACGATGAAGAGCGCTATCGCCCGGCTTGCCAGCTCAAGTGGCCCGAGGGACCGGCGCTGTATGTTTGCCGTGAAACTCTCGATCATCTCGGCAATTCGTCCTGGTAGCGCGGCAGCCCGCTTGCTTGGCGCGTTAGGTGATATCGCGTCTGTGCTGCTGCTGGGCTCCTCGCGAACCTTGGCTCCTTGTGCTGGGAGCGGCGCTTCTTGAGCGGACTCGGGTGTGGTCACACAACCAAGACTAGCGTTTCAGCACTGATCTCACTACCAACCTCCGCAGAGACCGCTGGAGTCCTAGGACTCTGCGTATACGATACCAACGGCTCCAGGTCCAACGTGGGTGCCAATCACCGGACCTATGCCGTTGACGATGATCTGGGCTTTGGGCTGAAGCTTTCTCAACGGGGCGATGAGTTCCTCGAGGTCTGGGGCTTGAGCGTGCATGACCGCAAGGCGAGTGATGTTTCCGCAGCGAGCAACCTTGTCCACCAGGTACTGGAGGGATCGCGCACGAGTGCGTTGTTTCGATACGAGCTCTACCAAGCCATTCTTCGTCGTCAACACCGGCTTGATCGACAGCAAAGAACCTACGAGCGCCTTGGCGCTGCCGATACGCCCGCCTCTCTTCAGGTACTCCATGGTGTCGAGGACCGCGAAGAGCCGTATTCGTTTGGACAAAGCAGTGATCGCTGAGATGATCTTGTCTGCGTTGAGACTCGACGCAGCAAGCTCAGCTGCATGAAGCACCTGAAGCCCCGTGCCCATGGTTGCGGTACGGGAGTCTACGACGTGAACCGGAATCGTGGACGCGACACTTGCGGCTGCAGTCCGAGCAGACTGGAAAGTGCTTGAGAGTTCAGCGGACAAGGTGATGCAGACCACAGCGTCGTTGCCTTCCTCTGCTGCTTTGATGAAGGCCTCGCTGAATTGCCCAGGCGAGGGAGCTGAGGTTTCGGGAAGAGACGATTGGCGAGCGCAACGTTCCCAGAATTCCTGAGATGACAGCCCCCCACGGTCAAAGAACTGCTCGTCTCCGAACCGTACGGTAAGCGGGACAACGGATACGCCAGCGGACTGTACCAGCTCTTCTGGCAGGTCACACGCGCTGTCAGCTACAATCTTTACTGCCATAGTTATCTTGATCACTTTCGTTTCCAGAAGCTCTTTGGGAACTCCTGCCCAGCTGCGAACCGTCTACGTTTCTGCTCCGACCGTTCGCGTCGTCGCTGACCAACGGTTACCATCCATCCTCCCACAGAAGCGCTTGCAATGTATGCTCCAATTCCAGCTAGCACTGAAGTGAGCAGTTCTAACGCCAGTTCCGCAACTGTACGGCCGCTGAATAGGCTGTTTGTCATCGCGACTACAGCGGCCATGATGAAGCTGCTGGCAAAGACGCGAGTTGCACTCCGGGCGACGCCGTGACCACCGATTCCACCCGTACTGCGGTGCATGTGAACGACTGCGACGATCGCTGCTGCGGTATAGGCAATACCAAGCGCAAGCCCAAGGCCCTCCACCCCCATCGTTCGGACCAGCACAAAGGCTAGTACCAGGTTGGCCCCGTTTTCGACCAGGTATAACCAGAAGGCTGAACGCATGTCCTGCATTGCCTGGAATGCCCGAATGAGGAAGAGGTAGACGGCGAACCCGGGAAGGCCCAGGGCGAGCATTGCCAGCGTCGATGCAGTTCTGCCTGCTCCGCTAGAGCCGACACCGTGAGCGAGGATTAGGGCGACCAGCGGGCGGGCGAGCAGGAGGTATCCAACTGCAGCGGGGACCATCGTGGCTATGGTTGCTTTGAGTCCCTTCGCTAGATTCTGGTGGAATGTGCGTCGCTCGCCGAGGCTCCAACTCCTCGCGAGTTCCGGGGTGAACGCGCTCATTATGGAGATAGCCGCAATGCCGAACGGCAGCTGGAAGAAGGTGTAGGCATAGCTGTACGAGGTGACCGCGCCACCGTGCTGGCCAACTGCAAGAGTTAGCACTACGAATAAGGTTGCCTGGTTTGCGACGACGAGAGCGAAGGTCCAGCCGGACAGTTTTACGATTGATCTCACTGCCTCGTGGGAGGGCTGCCAGAGCCATCTGATCCCAAGGTGTGCTCGCCGGAGGCTTGGCACGAGGGCGAGTGCCTGTAGCCCAACTCCGAGGGTTGTCCCGAGGCCGAGCATGATTTCGAAACCCATGTTGTGTGACACGCCCTGAAGGGAAGGTCGGGGAAATGCCGCTGCCAGGGAGAGTAGAACGAATATTGTTGTAAGATTATTGACGATCGGCACGAACATTGGGGCGCCGAAACGATTTTTCGAATTAAGCAGTGCGGTCGCGATGCTGATAAGGCCGTAAAAGCAAAGCTGGGGAGCGAAGAGCCGCAGGAGCAACGTAGCGACGGCCCGCTCTTGTGGGAGCGATCGGCTGTGATCGGTGATTGTGTAGAGGTGTACCACCCCCGGGGCGAGCAGGGCGAGGAGTCCGCTGGCGACAACGACGATGACGATTGAAAGTGTGGTCACTGCGGAGACGGCTTCGCGTGCTGTTTTCGGGTCGCGGGTAGCGAAACGCTCCACGAACACCGGGATGAACGTGGCGGACAGCACTCCGCCAATTACGAGGTCATGAACGATGTTTGGTGTCGTATTGGCCAGGTTGTACGCATCCGCGACGCGGTTGAAGCCAAGCGCGTAAGCGAGTGCGAATAACCGCGCGACTCCCGTCAACCGGGATATCGCGGTCCCAACCGCCATGATAGCGGCTCCATGGCCTATGCGCTTGCCCGAGGTGTACTGGTCCTCGTCGCTGGAGCGGTTCATTCCCGCGTACTCCCGCCGGGATGTTTGGCTCTCGCGTTCTTGATTCTGCGAATAGCAGCGGTCTTCAGGCTCACGAGCCCCCCGGCGCTGCGAGCATCGTGGTGTTCCGAGAGCGTCCGCGGCGCCGGTTTCCCATCCAGCCAGAACGTACCCACCACACGAGGAGGAGCGCGACCGCAGCGGCTGAGAGCGCTATTGCAACGCTCGAGAACGCGGTAGATCTGACGGTGAGCCGACCCTTGAGCAGGGTCAGGTGACCACCGGGTGACGTCAGCTCAACGCTCACCGGGAAGTCACCGGCGCTTCTTGACCTGACGTCAAAGTATATGACGGTGTCATGATGGGAGATCACAACGGGTTGAGAAGGTCCTCGAAGAACGATCAACTTGTCCGTCTTCAAGCTCAGCCGGCCTGCTATCGCATACGGGAGGTTGGATGTGATGGTAATCGGAATGCGGCCGTTTCTGGATGTCAGCGTAATCTGAGCTGGCGTCAGGTCGATCTGGTGGAGCTGGCCATCGATGCTTTTTTTCAGGTACCCGAGATAGCGTTGGCGCGCGGATGTCGATGTGCTGCTGCCCTCTGACATGAGCAGTAGGTTCTTGAGTCGGTCGGTTACGGTCATTGCCGTGCTGGAACCCCTCGGGATAGCTGATTCGAACGCCGCAAGAGTCGCGGCACCTTTTCTCAGCATGCTTGAAGCAGCAGGTGAAAGCGTGCTCGATGACGTGCGTGTGGACGTGGAGAACTCCCGAAGTGCCGGGGAACCTCCTGCTCCTATCGGCACGGTTGAGAAAAGGGTTCCAAGGGTTATCGGCGCAAGGAAAGCGCAGCCGGCGAGTCCGGCAAGGAATGTGTGAAGGAAGCTTGCGCTTGGTGACCAGGTGGCCGCTGGATCGATCACAACGGCCCGGAAGGAGCGGAAATTGGGTTCTTCGAAATAGATCTGAGCAAGTTCAGCGAGTACTTGATGAGCCTCAAGGGTTCGGTTGGTGCTCTGGGAGAACAATGAGGTGAGCTCATGGTCGAAGACAGCGCCTATGTCCGCTGATGTAGCGGGCAGGGCGAGCCTGAAAGGCTGGGTGGTGCTGAGCCGGTTGCTAGTAGCTGAAAGGCTCCTGGCGGGGAGCACGAACTGCGTAATTCCTAGTGTTCGTAGAGCCTCAACGGCGCGCGCATTCAGGTTCGAGCGGCTGGCCCATATCGTGCTGGCGGGTGGTGAGCGAAGTCGCAGTGCGCTTTCCAGCACGCTGCTGCCTCGACTCAGCTGCGCTATGAGCTGGTTGGCGAGTCCGGAATCCACGATGGAAGCTACGTCAAGTGGGGCATAGGACGGGTCAACAATTGGATGGAGCGCACCCTTGGCTGCCAGCGAGTGCAGTTCTGTGAGGACAACGTGTGCCCTTGGGTCGCTGCTGTGATGAAGAGCCTCGGCAAGTGGTGGAGCAATCGCGAGATCAAACGGCAAGTATGCATACTGCATGAGCTGGCCGACGAGCATGGAAACGTTCTGGAGCGCCTGGTCGCCGATACTGGGTTGTCCTGTTGCAGCAATCTTCACTGGAGCATCGACGGGTATTACCATCGACAAGCGCAACGGTAACGAGGTCTTGCCCATCCGATCGTAGATCAAGTATGTGGTGAAAGAGCCGAGTACTTGTGAGCGAAGGGTGTCCATCAAATCTACGCGGACAGGGTAAACGCCACTGCAGGTTCCACTCCCGCAGAGCAGGTTAATTGTTCCATCTGAGCTTGGGCTAGCGCTAAGTGGCGTGCTTGGAGCCTGCCCTGTCGTGACTCCGAGGTTGACTTCGACGCCGCTCGCGATCGGGGTGAGTTTGGACAGCGAGAGTGGTGCAAGTTGGTAGAGCTCTGTACCTGAAGAGCCGTTGCGTAGAGAGTTGCTGAGTTCACTGCGGCTGGTGAGCCGGTTGTATACCCTTATCAAGAGCACAAGTTGCGACCTAGCCTGTGAAGTGCGAATACCCAGGTTCAGTACGAACCGACCCCCCGCACCGACCCACGACGTTTGCTGTGTCAGGTAGATCGTTTGGTTCGAGGCTGGCTGGAGGCTGGTGGAGCCTGTGTCGATCGCGGTCGAGACTACGGGCGTCGCTCGGGTGTCCGGAGAACGTCTCGTTCTTGGAAACGCTGGTTGGTGCGATGTTCGAGTGCCGGAACGATTCTTGACGCTTTCTCGAACCATGAGAACGCTTTGACGTGCTGGCCCGCGGCCAGGGAGTATCGCTCCGGGTAGCGCTACAACAGCTGCGAGGAGCGATCCTCCTATGAGCGCGAGAGCGAGCGTCCAACTCGCGAAGGCCTGCATCAGCTGCATGAAGCCGAGTGACCGCTGCATTGGGTTGGGTTCTCGCGTCGTTCTCACGCAGCTACATCCATTGGCGTCGGGATTTGTTGAAAGTCAGCGACGCGAGGAGAGCGAGCACGTGAGTGTTCTCGATGAATGGCTTCACGGACCTCGATCCTACCTGGGGCATCGTGAGCAGGGCTGGAACTGGCCCGTGTTCGCATCCAGCAGTTGCCTGGGCAACCCAATGATGTAGAGCATGTCCTTGGAGCCTGCTCGATGGCGGTAATGTCATTGCGTGATGCACGAGCACCTCGGAGCGCTAGCTGGCCTGACTCGCGAGCTTTCTGACCAGTTTCAAAAGGCTGGGAGCTCTTTGTATCTTGTGGGTGGAGGCGTCCGGGACTCGATTGTGCGGCGCAACCAGGTGCTTGACGGGGACCTTGACTTCACTACAGACGCGGTGCCAGACGAGATAGAGCGCATCGTTGCCGGCTGGGCTGATGAGGTGTGGCTCCAGGGCAAGAGGTTCGGCACGGTGGGTTGCGCGCGTGCCGGCAGGAAGTATGAGATCACTACCCACCGCAAGGAGGTCTACTCGCCCGATTCGAGAAAGCCGGCAGTAGCTTTCGGCGATTCAGTTGAGGAGGATCTAGCTCGGCGAGACTTTACGGTGAACGCGATGGCTCTTCGCCTGCCCGACTTTCTGCTGATCGATCCGTTCGGAGGGACCGACGACCTGGCTGCGGGACGGTTGAGGACGCCGCTGGAGCCAGAGGTTGCGTTTGGTGAAGATCCCTTGAGAATGATGCGAGCCGCCCGGTTCATAGCGGGATACGGGCTTGAACCGGACCCGTCTTTGACGAAGGCGGTCGAGAGCGGCCACTCAAGGCTCTCGATAGTTTCTGCGGAGAGACTTCGCGACGAACTGGACAAACTCCTGTTGGTGGAGGATCCAACCAAGGGGCTGTGGTTTCTTGTCGACACCGGTCTCGCGGGTGAGATCTTGCCCGAGATCCCGGCGTTAGCGCTGGAGCAAGACCCGCTGCATCGCCACAAGGATGTCCTAGCGCACACCATAGCCGTCGTCAGTAATGCTCAGCCGGACCGGATTCTGAGATTGGCCGCGCTGTTTCACGACATTGGCAAGCCAAGAACGCGGGCCTTCACCCCCACAGGTGTCAGCTTTCATCATCATGATTTAGTTGGCGCACGGATGGCGCGCGGTCGCATGAGGGCACTCAAGTATTCGAATGACGACATTGAGGATGTGTCGCGCTTGGTGGAGCTGCACCTGAGATTTCACACTTACCGCATGGGGTGGACTGATAGAGCTGTGCGACGCTACGTTCGTGACGCTGGCCCCCTGCTCGAGCGCTTGAACGAGCTAACCCGGTGTGACTGCACAACACGGAATCCAGCTCGTGCCCGAGCGCTAGGCCTTCGTATGGATGAGCTGGAGCAACGGATCGCTGAGCTCGCGGAACGCGAGGAGCTTGATTCTATTCGTGCTGATCTGGATGGGAACCAGGTGATGGAGCGCCTCAACATTCCACCGGGGTCACTGGTCGGAGAGGCACTTGCGTTCCTAATGGAGTTGCGCCTCGATGAGGGGCCCCTTGGAGCGCAAGAGGCCGGTAGGCGTCTTGATGAGTGGTGGGCATCGAGAGGTGCTTCCTCGCCCAGCGCAGCAGCCGGCAGCGGGGGATCACGCAGGCGCGTGGAATATAGCGAAGACGACTCGCGTTCGCTATGACTGTACGCAAAGCGCGGTTCGCGCACTTCGATATGGAGGTAGTGCAAGATGGCAACCATTGTCCAGGCAAATGATTCGCAGACATTCAACTCAGAGGTGCTCGAGTCCGAATTGCCAGTACTCGTAGACTTCTGGGCAGCGTGGTGTGGACCATGCAGGATGGTTGCCCCAGAGGTGGAGAAGATTGCCGAGGCTCATCCCGGTGAGCTGAAGGTTGTAAAGGTTGACGTAGATGCCAACCAGGAGGTTGCAGCAAACTACAGGATCTTCAGCATCCCGACCCTGGGTCTGTTTCGTGGAGGTCAGCTGGTGGCCCAAAGTGTTGGTGCGAAACCCCAGAGGGCAATCGAATCAGACCTTGGTCTTGCGGGCGTGCTCGAGGAGACTCGCGGTTGAACGCGCTCCAGACCGAACTCGCCTGTTCGATCACAGAGGCAGAAGAGGTCGTTCGCCAAGAGCTTGCGGGCGTTGGCTTTGGGGTCCTCACCGAGATAGATGTTGCGGCAGTCCTTCACGAGAAGCTGGGGGTGAGCCGGCCAGCTATGAAGATCCTTGGCGCCTGCAATCCTCAGTTGGCGCATAGGGCCTTGGAGGTTGACCAGTCGGTCGGCCTGCTGCTTCCATGCAACATCGTGCTTGAAGCGGCACCGGGAGGGACGCGGGTCTCTGCCGCTGATCCGCTCGACCTCATGCCCGGACCGGCTCTTGGTCAGGTTGCCTTGGATGCTCGCGGCCGGCTGGAATCTGTGATGGCTGGAATTGCTGCAGAGATCGAAAGACGTGGCGCATCTAGTGAAGTCCAAACTGGCCTTACCGAACAGGTGTGATCTGCTCTTGCACTTGTGTTGATCCTCCAGCGGTGTCGGTCAAGGAACGTAGGCACCGAGGAATGCGAGGAGTCCGTAGGCAACCATCCCGGCAACGCTCAGAGCGAGGATTGAGCGCTCAACTCGCCTGCTCGCAGTCAGGCTTCCCGCTGCGAGTATCAAGGGAAAGGCGGTGAGAGCGTAACGTTCGAACGAGTCTAGGTTCGTCTGGCTGATGGCTGTAGCTACGATCACCGCGGCTAGCACCCCATACGGAGCTGGCCAGCGCCGTATGGCAATTGCCGTGAGCCCAACAGCGAGGATCACCCACGGCACGTGGAGGCCTGTGCCGATGTGTCGGTTCTGAAACAGGAAGGAAGCGTCGTGTGCAAGTGTTGCGAGCGGGTTAGCGAAGCTGCCGCGGTGCTTCGGACGGATCTGGATTGTGAAGGGGAGCAGGGGTTTTCCGTAGCTGGCCCAGACCCAGGCCATGTACGTCGCAGTACCCGCAAGTGGAGACACAATAGCGGGCACCGCTAAGAGTCGTCGACGAGGGCTCTCGGCTCTCCAGCGCCGCGCGACCTCGATGGCTATTGGCGCAGCGAGAAGTATCCCTAAGGGTCTGCAGAGCCCGGCGAGGTAACCGAGCGGAAGCACCCATGCCCAGTGCCTGGACCGCACAGCGAGCATGATCCCAATCGCGAGGGTGATGAAGACGGCTTCCGAGTAGCCCATCACCAATACGAATGCCGGTGGAGCGAGGGATAGGAGCCAGGTGCTCCTGATTGCGAGTTTCTCATCCCCGGTCTCTCGCCGTGCCAATTCGTATAGCAGCGCAGTGGCCGCAAGCGCGAAGGCGTTCGTGACGATCAGGAGTCCCGTTCCAGCGGTGAGACCAGTTATGGCTGCAGATGCCCTGGCAAGGAGGGGGACTAGAGGGAAGAAACGAAGAGCCGATCTTGGCAGCACAGCATAACCGTGCGTGGCTATGGACTGGTACCAGCCAGCGTCCCAACCGAGGAGTCCCTCGTGAACTCGCACTGCTACCTCAGTAGAGGCTGGATGAAGGTTATGCACAAGAAAGTGCGCGAGGAGGAGGGTTGATATGACAATGACCCTCGCGGTCAACCACGCTGGAAGCGCGGCAATAACCGCCTGCCGGGCACGGACCGCGACGCCTCCGCGGATCAAACCTGTCACACGCTTGTTCACAAGTTCTGGTCAGTCGCGTAGTGGATCCCGGCGGTCACCGCCGAGGCCCGAACCGTTGCAGCTCGTAGAATTCGAAGAAACGTTGCGGATTGTAGTGAACGATCTGGGTGGGCGCGACTCCCATGTCTGCTTCCAGGTAGCCTGCAATTTGCTGGCACTTGGTCCCAAAGGTTCGGTAGCCAGGTGCCCAGGCGAGCCAGATTGCATGCATGGTTCCAGCGCGGGCCAGAACGGCTTTCGCGAATGCTGCCGGGCTCGCTGCCCGGTTTACCTGCGCATAATTGACCCAGTCGACAAAGCGCGGGCCGGTCTCACGCGGGAAGGTGATCTGGGTAAAGCCAGTTCGAGGCAGGAGCCGGCTCACCGCCGGCCCCAGCTGGTCTGGGCAGTAGGCAATGACATCTCCCGCGTGCCCGTGCGCCTTGATCGCGGCCGCGACCTGACCTGCTTGGGTTCGGTTTGTATAAATGTTGGGAAGGCTCCCCGCGATTCCAAGGAGAGCTGCTGCAGCAACGACGCTCCAACGCACCTGCTTGGATGCGAAGGTGGATGTTCCCATGGCGACTAGCACGAGGAACGGGATGAAGACCACAGCGGTGTAACGGCTTGCGAAGGTGCTGGAAGAGATGAGGCCACCGAGTATTGCTACGCCGAGCGTGCAAAAAACGACAATGGCTAGCGCCCTAGGTCGCTTGCGCGTCCTGAGATCTAGTTCGATCTTCTTCGCGTTGATTGCTGCTCCGAACAAACCGAGTCCAGCGAGAGCGAAGAAGATCAGCGCCAGCGCCCGCCCAGGGTTGTTTGCGCCGCCAGCGAACTTGGAGATCGCGTGAACAATCGCGTCGAAGGAGGCTGGCGTAGCCCAAGGGGTTCCCGTGTGATGGAGCTGGAACCAGAAGATCGGGAGCCAGGGGATGAAGGTGATACACCCTGCGACTCCTGCAAGAAGTGCCCAGCGATACGGTGTGGGGTTCTCTCCTTTCCATGCTTTCCATGCAAGACCCGCTCCGACCACAGCGATCAAGTACAACGACCAGTAGTGCGAGTAGAGCAACAGGGAGGTGATCACCGCGACTGCGATGAGGTTTAGAGGCCGGGGCTTTCGCAGCGCTGAGACAAGCGCAAGTGCGCCTGTTACGGCAAGCAGGGCTACGAGAGCGTACATTCGTGCCTCGGTGTCGTAGTACACCGCGAATGGTGAAGTTGCCAGCAAGATCGTTGCGACCCATGCAACCGAGCGGTCAGCAAGCCTCTTTCCCAACATCCAGGTCAGGGGAAGGCTCGCGACGCCCATGATGCCAGAAAGTGATCTCACTGCTATGTCTCCAGAGCCGAAGGCGAGCATCCAGAAGTGCAAGAGAACGTAGTAAAGAGGCGGCGCACCGTCGCGGCGCAAAGCGGCTGGAATGCGGCTGATTGGCAGATGGGAAATGTTGACGGTAAGCGCTTCGTCCAGCCAGAGGTCTGATCTTGTCCAGAATCTGAGGCAGAGCGAGAAAGCCAGGAGCAATCCCACCGATAGGGCCAACAGCCACGGGAAGCGGTCTTTGGGCGTAGCGCTTGCGGGTCTTGTTTCAGGCGAGGCGGGCTCAGATGGCTCGCGCTGAGCCTTGAATGCCATGACCCGTGTCATGAGGCGCGTCGTATCATGATGCTCAGCATGCAACCTCGAAAAGAGGCCATATCACGTTCTTGTCCCGAGAAAAGGCAAGTGAAACCTGGCGAACCTTTGCCTTGGCAAGTCGGTCTTGGCTGAGCCGGTCTGGTTGATCCGGGCAAGCGTATTGGGAACCGAGCCGTAGAACGCAGCGTCACCGAACGCGAATATGCCGCCGTCGGAGGCGACCTCCCAGTAGCCGCCTCCATTTGGAGTAGCAGCGATGCCGACAATTGGCTTGTTCAGCGGCTTTGCACCCATCGAGCCGTAGAACT
>JAJZXF010000100.1 GCA_021802485.1 Actinomycetes bacterium
AAACGTCGTGCAAGCCGAAGCTAGCAAACTCATCCACCAGCTCTTTGGAGCGAGTTCCGTTGGTCGCGGTAGCGTGATGTGCGCGATGTGAGGCAAACCAAGCCAGACGGCAGGGGCACAATCCCCGTCCGTCAGGGCGGGCGAGGTTCACTTTGCACGTGGTCGGATTCCCCCGGAAGCTACACAGCGTTATGGTGATCTAGCGTTGGACCAAGCGGTGCGACTTGTGCGGGTTGTGCACCAACCTCTCCTCGGTTGTCCAGGTTAGGGCCATGTTCGCGCTGCGCTGGCACGGTAGTTCGAACCCAGCCGTCATCTTGTGTGTAGCGTCTCACGATCCGAGCGGGAACGCCAGCGACTACGCAGCGGTCTGGAACTTCGCCGAGCACTACCGATCCGGCCGCCACTACAACCTGATCTCCTATGCAAGCGCCTGGAAGGATGATGGCCCCAGTCCCAAGCCATGTGCCTGATCCGATGTGCACGCCGTCATCGTGTGGCCACTGCAGGCCTATCGGTGTTGAGGGATCCTCGTAGCCATGGTTCTGGTCCGTAATGTACACGTATGGCCCAGTGTGGACATCATCGCCGATATCCACGCTGAAGTGGGCGACGAGGTGACTTCCCCTGCCGATGCGGCATCGGTCACCGATTCGCAGTACGGGGTCGGTGAGCATCGCTTGGCCGGGCACCATTCCCGCGGAAAGGGTGACGTAGGGGCCAACCATGGTGCCGGCTCCGATATGAATCCAGCGCTCGCCGAAGACGGTCCCTGGAGGGAAGGCGATGCAGCTTCCGGAACCGAACGCCCCAAAGCGCTCGGAGAGACGGTCGCCTGAGCCGGTCGCGCCGGTGCGGCAGGTCCATTCCCAGATAGAAGATATTGCAGGCGCGACAAGGCGTCTAAGCCTGGGTGGCAGGTCGGGCAGGCGAGGCATGTATTTGACGCTACCTCGCGGATCGCTGTCCCCGCTCTCCAACGACGCATATCAGTGCGAGTGCCAGCGCACGCTGGGACGGTTGTGCTGGCGCCAGCTCTTTTCCACGGTCGCTGGAGCTCCTGCGCTGGCGCTCGTCCCGCAATCGCAATCAGCTGCCGTAGCTGGAGTCGAGCGCCTTCGCTTGCGATGCTAATCTCATCGTGTGCTGCCAGTCGCTCTGCGCCCCCTGCGGCACCGTAACTTCGCGCTGGTCTGGACAGCGGCGCTCATTTCGAATGCCGGGTCATGGATGCAGGCGGTGGCACTGGGGGTTCTCGTGACTACCAGCACACATCGGCCTGTATGGACAGCGCTGGTTGCGGGAGCTGCCTTCCTCCCGATGGGGCTGCTCGCTCCGCTGGGCGGGGAGGTGGCTGATCGCATCGACCGACGCCGGTGGCTCATCATCACGACATTCGCGGAGATGTCCGTGGCTGCAGGGCTGTCGGTGCTTGCCGGCTTCGACGAAGCGACGCCGTGGGCCGTATCGATTCTTGCACTTGCTGGAGGCTGCGCATCCGCCATTGGGTTCCCTGCCTACCAGGCGATGCTGCCTGATCTGGTAGGCGAGGCGGATCTCTTGGCAGCGGTAAGTCTTTCGTCCGCGCAGTTTAACATCGGGCGCGTGATCGGACCCGCGCTTGCCGGGATTGTGCTGGCGTTTGGTTCGTACACAGTCGCGTTCGCGTGCAACGCAGCTTCCTTCGCTGCAGTCGTCGTAGCGCTGGTGTTCCTTCGCCTTGCGCCCACTGAGACGGTGGTCGCGAGTACCAAGCGACAGCAAGTGTTGCGTGGAGCTTGGGGCCGCATGGCAGACGGGGCGCGCGTTGGCTTTTCTGTTCCGCAGTGTCGCAGCTCCATCCTACTGATAGGGATTATTGCTGCAACCGGTTCGCCTTTCATAGCACTTGTCCCCGCAATGGCAATCGAGGTCTTTCACGGAGGCGCCCCAGCCACTTCAACTCTCGTGACAGCCCAGGGCATCGGCGCGGTGGTGGGTGCGCTCGTACTCGGGTCCCTTTCGAGGCGCGCAAAGCGCGGGAGCATTGTGGTTGCAGCGGTCCTGTCCATGCCAGTGGTGCTCGTTGCTTATGGGCTGGCCCCGACGCTAATTGTTGCGACCTTCGCGATTGCAGTGGTGGGCGTAGCGTATATCAGCGTGCTGTCGGGCCTGAACACGGTTCTCCAGTTGGGAGCACCCGCTGGTGTGCGGGGGCGGATAGTGGGTCTTTACATGTTCTCGCTTGGCACCGTGTATCCGCTTGGTGCGCTACTGCAAGGAGTCTTGGCGGACGTACTCGGAGTGCGGGCGGTCACAGTAGGTGGGGCGGTTGTGCTCGCACTCGCACTCGGAACCATTGCTGTGACGAGACCTGATCTCATCGGTGCAGTTCGCAACGCAGGAAAAGCACCGCCCGCAGGTCCGTCTCGTGGGGGAGAAGATACCCTATGATCGAAGAATCCTGGGTCCTGGTCGAACGTCTCAGGTGAGCTCGGCAGCGGTCTTGAGCCGCCGGAGAGTAGTTCGCATGCCGTTTTGTAAGGCATCCATACGTCCCGGACCGAGGAGTACGCCTACAAGTGCTCTATACGCGCGCGGTGGTGCGTGTTGTTGGGTGAACGACTCTGTCACCGTGGTGCCGTTTCCGTTGTCGTCTTGGTCCAGTGAAAAGCTCCAAGTGCATCCACCGTCAAGTCCCGGGCGAAGGAAGGCCAACTCCCTGTTCTTTTCAGCGACAACTACCGTGCATGTATTTTGCCAGCGGATCCAGCGGGCCTTGTTCACAGCTCGAAACTTGGCTCCAGGATGTGCGCGGTTGAAGCCGCTGAGCCATTTTGCAGAGATAGTCTCTGGGCTCCATTCGCCCATTCGGGTGATGTCGGCGACGAGATCCCAGATGCGCTCTGCAGGAGCGTCGATATGGATGCTCTCAGAGCCGCTGAGAGCATCCATAATGGGTTTCGGGGTGCTCATCAGGTTTTCCAGGCTCACTTCGGTTCGTGTGCGAAGACCGGAACCTCTGCTATTGCGAGTGCTCCGGGGGCAAGCCCAACCTTGATGGGCCTCGCGGGCTTGTTGGTAAGAAGGTCGATCGGGGTGATGAGGTCTGAGGGGCCCGCGAGAGACCCGCCATCCGCGACGAAGGCCCACCGGCCATCCGGCGTGATTGCAATGTAATCGGGGCCGGGGCCTGCCTTGATTGGGAGGCCCGGGGTATCGGTAACAAGGTTGATGGGTGTCACGGTGTCGGCGCGTCCCCAGCCGCTGTTCGCCACGTAGGCCCACCGTCCATTTGGCGTAATGGCAATGCCAAGTGGGCCGGCGCCAACCGGTATGGGCTTGCCGGGCGTGTTGGTGGCGAGGTTGATAGGTGTAACGGTGTGGCCGGGGTGGTTCCACCATCCAGCGTTGGCGACGTAGGCTTTCTGACCATCTGGGGTGATCGCTATTGCCATGGGACCCGGACCGACGGGAATCGGCCGCCCAGGGGTATTGCTGGCGGCATCGATCGGAGTTACCGTCCCCGACACTGTTCCCGCGTAGTTGTTGGGAGCGCCGGAGTTTGCGACGTACGCCCACTTGCCATCTGGGGTGATCGCGACAGCACCCGGACCTGGGCCAGAGTTGATTGCCTTCGCTGGTCGTCCTGTGGACAGGTTGATTGGCGTCACGGTGTGTGCATCGATCACCTTGGTCCCCGCATAGAGGCTTGCGCCTGCTGCTTGGCTGCTGGTCGTGATCATGGAGCCCATGTTCGCCACGTACGCCCACTTGCCGTCAGGTGTGACCGCTATAGCGAAGGGCCCGGTTCCGACCTTGATCGGCTTCGCAGCTTGGAAGGTGATCAGGTTGATCGGTGTCACGGTGTTGCCGGCTGTAACTCCCCAGCCGGTATTGGCAACGTATGCCCACTCTCCGTTGGGGCTAACAGCCACGGCGTATGGGGAGTTCCCTACCGGGATCGGTTCGCTAACCTGCTTCCCAGATTGGCTGACAAAGCTGACGGAGTTGGAGCCCGTGTTGACGACGCAGATTACTAGCTTATGTCCGACGACAGGTCCCCATCTGCTCGTTTGGAGCGCCGCTGTAAAGTTACCGCCCGGTGGCTCGGCCAGGTGGGGGGCTACTCCGCTGGTGCAGGCGCTTGCTACGAGAGCAAGCACGATCCCCGACAGCGCAGCAAGGACAGTGCTGCGCTGGTGCCTGTGCCGCAGCAAGGACGAAACCGAGTTGAGTGTTCTGGTCACCCTTGACTGGTGGAGCCAGACTTTGTGGCCGGTGCTCCAGTGGCCGCAGGAACTGAGGATGGAGTCGATGAAACTGGAGGATGCCAACCAAACGATGCCCCTGGTGGCGGGAAGGCGAGCCTACCGCCTGGCCAAATCCCTCCCCCTGTTGGGGATGCCGCATAAAAGACCGTTCGGAGCCCCTCGCCGTTCACCTGGCCACTTGCGTGATCTCCGATGTAGGAGTAGAGCGGGTGGCCGTTGTAAGTGATCTGGCGTTTTCCGCTTGGGCGGGTAAGGGAACTCAGCTTGCTTGCTGCTACGCCGGGACCGATAGGCATGTTTGCTGGGTTGCCGGCGTACTCAAGCGGTTTCCAGACCTTTGCGCACGCTCCCGTGCAGGTACTCTGACCCGTTGAGTCTCCCAGGTGAATATAGAGAGTGTTCCCTTGGGAATCGATCAAGACATTCCCAAGGCTTGTGTGGCCGACCCTGAGGATATCAACTGACAGCGTGACGGTGGTCTTTGGTCGCGTGGTCGCGCTGGAGGATTTCGGGGTAGAACTCGAACATGCAGCAAGCAAGAGACCGCTGCCGGCTACCAGGATTGTGGCTAGCGCCATGCCTCGACGGGGCATACGTCGAAAGGCTACCGAGCTTCCTGGCATACCCTTTGAGGAGTCCTCGACTGAGTAGTTGCATCCATGGGAACCCATCATCAACCTCCGAATCCTGCTGAGCAATGCACCACGCTGCTGTTTCTTTGCTCAGTACCACTTACCTGAAGTCCGTAGCTTCTTCTTTGTCACACAACCCGTAACGATTCCTGATCGGCAAGTGCCGTTTACGCTGCCATCCGCGACGGCCTGGTACTGATGCGACAATCAAATGCTTCGTGACACTACTGTAACATAAATTAGCTTTGCTTTCACTCTTAGATAGACATTTGCGAATAGATAGACATTTGCGAACGTTGCTCGGAGATCCCAAGCAAGGCTTTGTCGAGACCCGCGATGTCACTGACCAGAACCCGCCCGATTGCTTGACGTGGCGCCTTGTGGGCCTGAGGCCATCGCTCTCGAGAATGGCTCGCGGGAGTGGACCACTTTGCTTGCCGAGGCGCTGACGAGCGGGAAATACCGCGGGAACTCCGTGTCGGGGCAAGCCTTGAGGTGGTGCCTTGGCAACAGAGTTTCCTATCTGCGAGCGTGTGAGGCCGCCCCAGCGCCTTGGTCCGTTCCTGGTCGGGGCTCAGCTGGCGTGCCAGAGGACGGAGCGAGGAGTTTTCCGATGATCGGCATTTCCCAGACCGCCTCTGCTCGTAGGATGGCCATGCCAATTGGGACGAGGTGTTCGGGTGATTCATAGGCGACGTACCTCGGCTTCCAGCCTGGGTGGTACTTCGCAGTGAAGCGCCAAAGCGACTCGATCTGGACGATGTCTGACATCTTGCGGTAGAACCAGCGCTCCATCTTGCGCGAGATTCCGTCGTTAGCA
The DNA here is from genome assembly GCA_021802485.1 of Actinomycetes bacterium. Lineage (GTDB taxonomy): Bacteria > Actinomycetota > Acidimicrobiia > Acidimicrobiales > JAJZXF01 > JAJZXF01. Next base: position 5,706 of record JAJZXF010000100.1, read on the forward strand.
TCGCCAGCGAGCAAAGAGCGCATCGCTGCGAAGTTGAGGCTCAAGCCCCGTTTGCCTATCTCGCGGAGGTGGAGGATCGTTTCTACCAGCACGAAGTCGATCAAGCCGTTCGGGTGCTCGCCGGTGTCGTGGCGCATGAGGTCGAGTGAGTAGCCGTCGATTCCGGGTGCCGGAGCGAACTGGCAAAATGCGACTGGCCTTCCGTCCGGTGCTGACGCAATTGCGAGGAGAAGGCCGGTGTCGCGCGGATCGAACGCCCTGCCAAGGGTCATCGAGAAACCGCGTTCCTGGTCTCCCCGCCTGCTCTTTGCCATTAGGTCCCGAAGGGCTTGGGCCAAACTTGTGTCAAGGCGTGCTGGGTCTGCGAAGGATATCGAGTACCCGTGGTTTGCAATGCGATTGTGAGCTTGCCTGAGTCCCTTGTTCGCTCCACCTGCGAGAGTGAAGGTCGTCGTGTCGACGATGGCCTCATCTCCGAGGTAGAAGTCGTGCATACCCGCGCTGCGGTAGATCGGCAGCCACTCCTCGCTGGCGGCCATCACGGCTACCGGCCATCCGTTCGAGTCCGCGTGCCGCCGGAAAGCTCGCCACACCTGCTCGCGTTCTGCAGTTGGGCCGATCGGGTCCGGCGACACGAGACAGATTCCTCCATATACCGCGTATGCGACCAGGCTGTCTCGATCGAAGAAGTGCTGTTTCTCTTCCCGAAGAGCGAAGTAGTCCAGGGTCCCGGAGCCGTGGCGGCGCACGATGTCCCGTGATCTCGCTTCCGATGTGCGTGTCAGCTCGCGCCCTCGGATGATGACGGGCCGCGTGGCAAGAAACAGCGCTACAACCGCGATCGCAAGACCGATCGCGAGAAGCGCCGGAGCAAAGAAGTGATTGACGCTCGCTGGAAGCGAAACAGACTCAAGTCCTACCATCCTTGTGGCGGTTGCTTCGAAGGCGTTCCAGATAGCGAGGACGTGCTGATGATGCAGCGCAAGGGTTGCCTCGAGAGCGAGTGATGCGACGACCGTGGTTGCGAGCGTACCAACGGCAAGTATTGCAAACGCTGAGCGCAGGGATGCCCTATCCGATGCGGCCTGGAAGTGCCTGCGGTTCGACACGAGTACCCACTCGACCACAACCCCGACGACCACCGCTGGGATATCTCCACCCTTCGCGAGGTGCACGACGGTGGTTGCCGCTATCAAGTACACGGAGACGAACCACGAACGCTGCTGCCCGAGGCGCGCCCCGCGGGCAAGCGCTAGTAGCGCTAGGCCCGATAGCGCGATCAATGCGGCCGCAGCTTGGGCGGCAGCAAAGGGGAGCACTGCGAGGATCACCTGCAAGTGGCTTTGTAGTGGCGGCCTCGCTACGGAGGCGATATCGAGAAGGCCAGTTATAGCCAGCAGCCCAGCTGCGAGGCGGCGCACACGCAAGCGCTTGCGGGCGAGGTTCTCCTCCGGTGGCCACGTGGCCCCGTGAGGGAAGGCGGCGACCACGGCCGCGTGCTCCTGCCTAGAGGTGGGTTCACCAGGCGAAGGGAAGGTCGGAGGGTGAGAGGGCGCCATCGTGTTCAGTGCCGGATTGCGAAGCGTTGCTATCTTTTCGAAAAGCGTGGCCGTCCTTGCTCTGTAGCTGCTTCTCAGCAACCTGGCGTGGACCTCGGAACCGGCCTCCAGCTCGACCCATGACAGCTGGACCCGGTGGGGGAACACGCTGGGAAGGCCAATGTGGGCAGCAACCTCCTCCACCACTTCGGTGTTGGCTCCGATGTTCGCGTAAAACCCTGTGTCCAGATGGGTCAACTCCGCCTGCAACGCGCCGCAAGTGATGAGCCCGGCCCATCCTGACGCGACAAGTTCTCGCGCACGGTTGCGCTCGTGATCATTTGTGGTGAGCCCTGGGTTGCCAAGCATGCTCTTGCCAAGGAGGGTGCCACTCACCACACCCCAGGTCCGTTTTGCAACCACGGCCGCGGCCAATCCAATCGCGCAGAGCACGATCAGCGTTGACACAGCAGCCGCTACCATCCTGCCCTCCCACGATGCATATCGAGCGTGGTAGATGTCGCGTGCTGGTATGAGGTGGCCAGGGGGTGTATGGGACAAGATGGGATAGATGAAGGGAAGCTTGAGCGCGAGAGCAAGTGCGAAGGGCAGCAGCAGCAGCCAGGAGTAGCGGGCCAGCTGGCGGTAAAAGAGCCTGGAGGTGACGAAACGGGGAAGCGATGAAGGGTCACACAGCTTGTCAATCCCATATAGCCACCCAGAACGCGGGTCGGACCAGGATGCAGCTGGAGGCAACAGGCCTGCGAGACCAACGCCGCGGTTTTTTGGGGCCCGCGACTCTATCCTTACGGTCCTCGTCCCAGTGGCTGCATCAAGTATGAGGTCCACAGCTCGTGCAAGGTCGAGGCCCATCGCACACAACGACCCAGAGGTCATCTCCGCCGGGAGAAAGTCTGCTGCGGGGTCGCTGGTGAGTATGACAGCACGCCGTGATGGAGCAGAGAGGAATGTCCGAAGAGTCTCCACCAGCTGGGACCCGAGGGGGCTATTCTCGCCCTTGTCCGAAACGCCAGCCTGCTCCAGCAAGTTTGTGCGTTCCACGTCGAAGATGTTCCCAGCAAGGACCAAGACTCCTGGTCCTTGCCAGGCCGCAAGCACCTCTCTCAAGCCGGTGAGAGCATGCTCACATACCCCGGCATTTCCAGTTGCAAGGAAGAGATTGCCTGTGATCACTGCTCTCGTGGCAATTGGCACGTGGATCTCAAGCAGATCTGGCACGCTTGCGGGGCGGGGTATGTCCGGATGCTGATTTGTCGGCGAGGTATCCATGGTCTTTGCCCTATATCCTTGCACGATCGGGGGGTCATCTCGCGTTCCGGTGGCTGAGCGCGCTCTGACCAAACGCGCCCCGCAAGCCCCGGGCTTCAGCCCTGGCGCCGAGAGGCGCCAGGGCTCTTGTGGTCCGCCCGCGTGGTACACCCTATCCGTATAGTGGTCCACGATGTCCAAGCCGACCTATCAATCGAGCAGAAGTGTGGTCTATTCGGCCAAGTACCATCTCGTCTGGTGGCCGAAGTACTGCTGGCGGGCGCTCGTCGCCAAGGTGGAGGCCCGGCTTGTAAGGATCATCAGCGAAGTGTGTTCCGAGCACCAGGTCGAGGTACTCGGGCTAGAGATCATGGCAGACCACGTTCACCTGCTTTGCAAGGTGCATCCAAGCTTCGGGGTCTCCCAGCTCGTACGTTTCCTGAAGGGCCGCTCGTCGGGGATACTTAGCGAGGAGTTCCCCTGCATGCGCGACGTCCCATCGCTTTGGACCAACTCGTGGTTCGTCTCAAGCGTCGCCGCAGCGCCGCCTTCGGTCGCAAGAGCTTGCGTCTCTAACCACAAGGTCGCCTGATGAGCCGCTACAAGAAGTCCTCAGACCGCTCTCGCAAGCGCAAGTGTGGTGCTCCCACCTTCGTTCACACGATCCCCCTTTCGGCAACACTAAAGAAGGTAACGAAGATCGAGACCCGCTATGAGGTCGCAAGGCTCCACCACAACGCTGGCTTAGGCGAGTGCTTCCAGCGCATAGAACAGCCCCGTGAGAAGATCACACCGTGAGTAGGTTCCAGATCCCAGATAGCTGGTGCGCACAGGCATACAAGTTCTGCCTGGACTCAGGGAAGCGGATGGACCCTGTCGAGGCGT
>JAJZXF010000015.1 GCA_021802485.1 Actinomycetes bacterium
TGGCTGGTTTGTCTCACCTCTCGTGTGGCGCCAACGCCCCGCATCCCGTTCGCTCCGTGCGATCCGGCCAGCGGATCGCGGACCGGCGGTGCGCTGCGGCGGGGGCTGCGAAGAGCGCTGCGGAGAGCGCTGGGTTGGCTCGCGGAACGCCCCGCTCCGTCGATCCGGCCAGTGGATCGCGGACCGGCGGTGCGACGCTGCGGCGGTGGGGGGAAGGGTGGTCGAGGAGTTCGCTGGGCTCGTGCTCGCTGACGAGGCGTTTCAGGGAGGCTGCGCCATATGGTGTGACCCACGGAGCTGTGCCCACCTGAAAAGCCCAGCCGGGTATCGCATACAACGAATCCGTCCCGCTAATGCGGAATTCCGCATTACAGGCACAGCTTTGCCGCGCTCCTCATTGCCGAAGGTGCCCACCCACGGGCGATCATGGAGCGTATCGGAGACTCGTCGATCACCGTCACCCTCAACACGTACGGACACCTCTTCCCTTCCCTCGAGTCATCGCTGACCACCAACCTGGACCGGACGATTGCTGCAGCCCGCCAAGACCACAGTTGCACGCATGTTGCACGCCCGCCTCAGCAAGCACAAGGACCGGAAGCCAGTTAGCCTCGCTGACCTGCGATAATATCAGTCGGGGAGGGGAGGCTCGAACTCCCGACCCCCTGCTCCCAAAGCAGGTGCGCTACCACTGCGCCACTCCCCGTAGTTGCCATAGCTGCAGCCGGGTCTCTCTGTCAGGGAAGTGGTCAAGCGAGATCGCAGATCAACCTATCCAGTTGTCGACTGGACCCTCGACGACAGAATGCCAGCTAGGCCTCGTACATTGCCGATAGCTTCAGTATAACGCGAGATCATCGGCAGCGCTGACTTCGGGATCAACGCAGAAGCGAAGAGCGTTGACGTCGGTGGTAGCTGTTTGTTCTGTTCAGCTGCTTCGGTTCCTGGTTGGCGTGGGGACAATAGAATAAAGTGTGTGAATCCCAGTCAGCCTGGTTTCGGCAGCGCTCGTGCTGGTGCAGGCGGCGTCGATAGCGGATGTGCGTGCCTAGTCCCGGCGCAGCTGATCCGTGATTGGGGAATCTAGATTCGCATGCCGACGATCCGCACAGCTACCGCTAAGGCCTGCGAGCTGTCTGCTGCGGAGGTCCTCGCGGAGTCGGTGTGGCTCTCGTGGGATCGCTTCGTTCAACAAGATGCGCTGGTTTATCGCACCGTGGAATCAACTCGCTTTGTTGGATCAGCGGCTGGCAACGCCGCGTCACCACCCTCGGTTCGAGTCACGACCGCGAACCCGAGTATCGATATCCAGCGTGTTGATCCCCGAAACGTTGACGCAGTCCATCGGGCGCGGGTGGCACTAAGGCGCATTCGTTCAAACATTCGCCTGGCGCGACGCCTTTTCGATGAAGCGTGGACCGACGTTGTGCTTGCCGATCTCTCTTGGTACGCGGGGGAGCTTGGGGCAGTACGTGACTGGGATGTCATGCATGCCAGGGTGCTCGACGCATGTGATCGTGTTCGCAGCCTTGCGACCCCCTCTGAGGCGGCGCGCCTTGAGGTTGGCGAAAAGATCTTGATCGAGAACCTGGAGCATGAGAGGCAGAGGTGCTTTGGTGACCTGCTTGTCGCCCAAGGTGATAGCAGGTTTCAAAGGTTGTTGACACTAATGCCAGCAGGTCTCGAGGAGGTGTCGTCCGGAGCAGATCGAGGCGAGGGTGCTGATGTTATGCGGAAGTTAGTGGCAAAGCAGTGGCGAAGGCTCGCTGCACACGCAGAGGCCACGCGGCGTGAGCCGACCGACGCTGCACTCCACGATCTGCGGGTTAGCGTGAAGCGAGTTCGCTACGCGGCTGATATGGCGACACCAGTCATCGGTGCGGCCTCGCGCCGTTTTTCAACAGAAGCATCGGCACTACAGGATGTGCTGGGTGAGTACCATGACAGCACTGTCGTGCGAGCGTGGCTCATGAAAGTCTCCCCGTTAGTCCCTCCCGTTGCAACCTTTACCGCTGGGCAGGTGTCCCTCGCCGAGGCTGAAGCTAGCGCAAAGTTGCGCGCAGCGTGGCCCAAGTGTTGGTCGCGGCTGGAAAAGTTTGGGAAAAAGACCTTCGGATGAGACGTGGCTTGTGTGAACGATACGCGAGGTACGGATTCCAGCACTAAGCAAGAGCTTGGTTGCACTCTGGAGTAGCGAAAGCCAAATCCTTTCACTCCGAAGGCTATTTCAGTGCTCGATCTCGGTGCTGCAACCGGAAGGGGACTCGTTCGAGCACACACCAACAGTTTTCTGTATCGGCACCGCTCTTGAGAGACTTTAGCTTTTTTTTCGAATTTCTTCACTCGTATTGCTGCGGTTGTGGTGCTGCCGCAAGCCGGGGAATGAGCTTGCGTTATCGGCATTCACGGTGTGGCACTTGAGAAAAAAAGCCGTTGTGAACAGGGATTTATGACTTCAGGGATTGAGCCCTGCAGTACCCTGAACTGGCGTTATCTACAATTGCTAAACCACGCTCCGTAGTCGGTCGACCGCAAGGAGTAGTGAAACAGCGAATTGCCAGCACACTTTCATTGCACTGGGCGGTCGGAGTTGTTGCCGTGCTCGCCACCGTTGTCCCATTTGCGGTTTCCTCGCAAAGTACAAGCAGCGCGAGCCCAACAGCGGGATTGTCCACAAAGGCGATCGTTGCCAGCAAACTCTCGTCACCGGGAATTGCGGTTTCGTCCTCGTCGCTTGTGAACCAGCCATCGTCAGTCCTTGGGGTATATGCAGGAGCCGGCAATCCAGGTGCTGTGGCCTCCTTCGGAGAGTGGTTAGGGCATCCTGTCAAGTACGCGATGGACTTTTTCGACGGGTCGAGCTGGAGCACCATCAGCAAGCCGTCGTGGATTGTGAACAGATGGGCAGGCACCCCGTACCAGATGATATGGGGTGTGCCGATCCTCCCGAACAGCGGCGCAAGCTTGAGCGAAGGGGCCACGGGAGCTTACAACCATTACTTCGCAGAGCTTTCGACGTTCCTTGTCGCCCACGGTCAGGGGTCGTCGATTCTCCGGCTCGGGTGGGAGTTCAACGGCTCGTGGTTCCCATGGGCAGCAAGCTCGAATCCGCAGGCCTTTATCCAATACTGGCGCCAAATTGTGACGACAATGCGAGCTATCCCGGGTGCACACTTCAGCTTCGAATGGAACCCTACTCGTGGACAGATGTCGCTTGCGCCGCCGGATGCATGGCCAGGCTCAGCTTACGTGAACATAATCGGGATGGACGTTTATGACCTTCAGTGGCCCGCAATGCCCAATGCTCAGCAACGCTGGCAGTACTTTCTTTCCGAGCCATACGGCCTCAACTGGCTTGCGAGCTTCGCTGCTGCCCACAATAAGCCGATCTCGTTCCCCGAGTGGGGCCTCGTGAGGACCGGTCCTCACGGCCATGGTGGGGGTGACAACCCTGTGTTCATTGCGGGGATGGCCAACTTCATCGCCTCGCACAATGTCGTGAACGCTGTCTTTTGGAACTACGGATCGAGTGCGATCACCACCTCTGCGTACCCAGCAGCGGCCGCAACCTTGCGTAAGGACTTCGTGAGCGGCTCTTATGTTCCGCCTTCGGCCAATGCGCTCGCGTCCCCAAGTGGGAGTGGGTCCGCTCGTGGGAGCGAGGTCGCGAACGGACGCTCGAGCGCAGCGAAAGTGGCTCCGAAGCCCGCTGCAGCGGTATCTCAAGGCTACTGCGGCTCGGTTCCGCCTGTGTCGTCCGGCCAGTGGCACCTCAACGGCTCAGCGAGGCTTTCAGAAGGATGGCTGGTCCTCACTCCGGTGACCGCGTGGAAACGCGGATCGGCGATCTGGCCGAGGCCGGTGAGTACGTCAAAGCTATCTGTCACCTTCACTGCGACGATTGGTGGTGGCACAGGCGGCAACGGTCTCACGCTCATGTTCCTCTCCCCGTCTGCGACCCCTTCGGCTCTAGGTGAAAACGGTGGGGGAGAGGGGTTCGCTGGCTTGCCTGGAGAGGCAGTCTCGCTTCAAACGTACACGAACCGGAAGGTCAATGAAGTCAGCATCGTGGATCGTCAGGGGTCGCGGTGGTCCACCCTTCACGACGTAGCGGTCTCACGCTCTGTTCCCCAACTGCGCACCAGGACAGTGTCGGTGAGCGTAACCGTGAGCAACGGCACCATCAGCGTCGGTATCGACGGACGTCCCGTGCTGCAGTCGCCAGCCGACCTTCCCCCTGCTGCCCTGGTCGGCTTTAGCGCAGCGAATGGCTACTTCACCGATGCCCATGTAGTCACGGGTGTGAGCATCAGGAGCTGCTGAGTCGAGCGATTGCTCTCCGACGACGAGCACATGGACACGACAGGCGTTGCCAGGGGGCTGGTGGCGCGTCGATTCCGGAGCGACCGCAATTAAGTTCATGCGGAATGCGCATCCTGGCCCGCCGTTGCCGTTAGACTGCCTAACTTGTATGGAAGCAATCACTGAACCCCTTGAGGGTAACCGCATCAAGCTTTCGGTCGCTGTCGACGAGGCTGAGATCGTCGAAGCACTGGATGGCACCTTTCGTAAACTCTCGAAGGAGGTGCGTGTTCCGGGTTTTCGTCCCGGCAAGGCGCCACGAAGGGTCTTGGAAGCACGAATAGGAGCAACCAAGGTGAGGGAGGAGACGATACGTGATCTCCTGCCCGACTATTACGAGCGTGCAGTTCGGGATCAGGATCTGGAACCCATCAGCGTTCCGGAGATCGATGTTAAATCAGGGAACGATTCAGGTCCTCTGGAGTTTGAGGCCCTTTTCGAGGTGCGGCCACACATAGCGATACCTGGCTACAAGGGGTTGCTCGTCACGGTTCCGTCGGTCGAGGTGACCATGGAAGAGGTGAGTCAGCACGTCGATCGTCTCAGAGCTCAGATGGGCACTCTCGCGCCGGTCGATCGTCCAGCAAGCGACGGAGATCATCTTACTATTGACCTGGAGGGAAGGAGGCTGAGCACCTCTGCTGCCTCAGCGTCTGGAACAGACTCGCGTGGTGGTCACAGCAGCGACAAGGGATCGGAGCCGGGCGGAGGGGGGAGTCTCGCTGGCGACGAGGGTTCAGGGGAGCCTGACGAGGATCTGGTTCTCAACGATTATGTATACGAGTTGGGAAAGTCAACGCTGGTGGACAAGCTGGACGATGCCCTGAGAGGCGCGAACGCTGGAGACACTGTCGAATTCGATACCGAGTTGAATCGCAAAGCCGTTCACTTCAAGGTGCTGCTCAAGCAGATTCAAGAGAAGATTCTGCCCGACGCTACGGACGAGTGGGCACACGAGGCGTCCGAGTTCGACACGGTAGCCGAGCTTCGCGAGGATATGGTCTCGCATATTTCCTTGGCCAAGCGCGCCGTAGCGCTTAGCGAGTTTCGTCACAAGGCCGTCGAGGCGTTGGCGGAGTTGGTGCAAGAGGATGCGCCGGAGCCCCTAGTGGACGAAGAGGTGGAAAGGCGCCGCGAGGAGTTGGACGAAAATCTTGACGCTGGTGGGATATCGCTCGCGACATACTTGGAGATGAGGGGTGTGACTCTCGAGGACGTGATGTCGGAGATTCGCGAGGCGGCTGTGTTGACGGTCAAGGAAGACCTCGCGCTTAGGGCCCTAGCCGAGGCTGAGGGAATCGAGGCCGATGACGCTCGCATCGACGAGGAGATCTCGCGGACTGCGCAGCAGATGAGGAAGTCCGAGGATGACGTCCGGGCGTTGCTCGCTCGCGGAGACCGTCTCGCTGCACTACGCTGGGAAGTGCGTAAGACCATGGCGGCTCGCTGGTTGTACGACCATACGGAGATCGTCGACGAGGAAGGACATGCCATCAGCTACGAAGAGCTCAAGAGCGAAAGTGACCAATCCACAGCTGGCTCTGCTGGCGGTAAGCTTACGAGCGGCGAGGTTGCCGAGTCGGGTGACCAGCCAGCGAGTGCAGTCGAAGGAGAAGATGCTGGCGAGTTCGATGCCCGAGGTCAGGCTGAGTCGGAGGGAGGAAGCTCCGAATGAGTAAGTTCCTGCGAGGCGCGGGCGCTTCTAACGCGGGCGCTTACAACCTGGTCATACCGACGGTGGTGGAGTCGAGCAACAGGGGAGACCGTGTTTACGACCTGTACTCGCGGCTGCTCAAAGAGCGGATCATATTCCTTGGAACTCCTATTGACGACACGGTCGCGAATCTGGTGAGTGCGCAGCTACTGTTCCTCGAGTACGAGGATCCAGACAAGGACATCCATATATACATCAATTCGCCAGGCGGCGACATAACCGCCTTGTTCGCGATTTACGACACGATGAAGTTTGTGAAGCCCGACAAGTCGACCTTCTGCTTTGGTCAGGCGGCTTCCGCGGCGGCAGTGCTTCTTGCAGCGGGAACGAAGTCGAAGCGTTTTGCGTTACCGCACGTGCGGATCCTCTTACACCAGCCGTGGGGTGGCGCAGCTGGGCAGGCGAGCGACATCGAACTTCAAGCAAAGGAGATCCTGAGAATGCGGGATCTCCTCAATGAGATGCTTGCAGAGGACACGGGCCAACCAGTGGAGAAGATCAAGAGGGATACCGATAGAGACTTTGTTATGAGCGCCGAGGACGCTATGGAATATGGGCTTGTGGATGAGGTGATCAGCACGCGGGACCTCCCGGTCGCATTGAATGCGACGGAGGCTGGTGCTGCATAGACCCGAATGGTCGAGGAGGAGTCGTGGCGAAGTTTGGTGATGGTGGCGAGCTGGTGAAGTGCAGTTTCTGCGGTAAGTCGCAGAAGCAGGTGAAGAAGCTGATCGCAGGTCCAGGCGTGTATATCTGCGACGAGTGCATAGACCTGTGCAACGACATCATGGAGGAAGAGTTTGCCGAGCCCACGGAGCTCCACCTGGAGGAGCTTCCAAAGCCCCGCGAGATCTTCGAGTTCTTGAACGATTACGTTATCGGTCAGGAGCACAGCAAGAAGATCCTTTCTGTAGCGGTGTACAACCACTACAAGAGAGTCCAGGCCGGCACGCCTCACGAGGGGGATGTGGAGTTGGCAAAGGCAAACATCTTGCTGTTGGGTCCAACTGGATGCGGTAAGACGCTGCTGGCTCAAACACTTGCAAGGATGCTCAACGTTCCGTTTGCGATCGCGGATGCGACAGCGCTTACTGAGGCTGGTTACGTGGGTGAGGACGTTGAGAACATCCTTCTCAAACTCATTCAGGCAGCCGATTACGATGTGAAGCGCGCCGAGACGGGGATTATTTACATCGATGAGATCGATAAGATCGCACGCAAGAGTGAGAACCCGTCGATTACGCGTGATGTCTCAGGTGAGGGCGTTCAACAGGCGCTGCTGAAGATCCTGGAGGGAACGACGGCGTCTGTTCCGCCGCAGGGAGGTCGCAAGCACCCCCATCAGGAGTTCATCCAGATCGACACGACGAACGTCTTGTTCATTTGCGGAGGCGCCTTTGCCGGTTTGGACAAGATCATCGAAGGCCGCATCGGTAGAAAGGGAATTGGCTTCCGGGCGGAGATGAACCGGCGGTCCATCGTTCCCGAACAGGATATTCTCAGTCGCGTCTTGCCTGAGGACCTCCTTAAGTTTGGACTCATACCGGAGTTCATCGGGCGTTTGCCGGTTCTCGGGGCTGTCTCAACCCTCGACCGGGGGGCTCTCTTGCGGATACTGGTGGAACCGAAGAATTCTCTTGTCAAGCAGTATCGGAGAGTCTTCGAGCTTGACGATGTCGAGCTCGAAATCACTGACGACGCACTCGAGGCCATAGCAGATCAGGCTCTGTTGAGGGCCACGGGTGCTCGTGGTCTGCGTGCGATCCTGGAAGAGGTTCTCTTGGATGTGATGTATGACGTGCCGAGTAGGTCGGACGTGAGCAAGTGCGTGGTGGATCGATCGGTCGTGCTTGATCATGTCAACCCGACGCTTGTGCCAGCAACGGGGCGTTCCAAGGCAGATCGCGCTCGCCGCGCGGCCTCCTGATAGCGCGCCAGGCTTGGGTTGTGCCTGGCCGCTCAGGTCCACTCGTTTATCGTCTTTCGCTGTGCACGGCCCGATTTCGCCGGGAATACTCAGTGTCGGGTCGATCAGCGTTGAGGCCGTCGGTGTTACCTGCGATGTCCTCACGGCATGCTGGTTGCAATCGTGAGTGAGCCGAGTCGCCCCTCGAAGCCCGGTTATCCTGGGACTCCTCGCGTTCCAGGCACGCGAGGTGATCTGGAACGGGAGCGGGTCGGCAAGGCCCTCGCCTGGCTGGACGGCCATATCAGCTGGGAGTCGGCTCAGATGACGCGGGCGCGGGTCCCAACGCTGGATCGCATGCGTGATCTGGTCCGCCTGATGGGCGACCCGCAAGATGACTATGAGGTGATCCATCTCACTGGCACCAACGGCAAGGGCTCGACAGCTCGTATGATCACGTCACTGCTCATCTCCAAGGGACTGAGTGTCGGCACGTACACGAGCCCGAACCTGTCAGCGGTAAATGAGCGGATGACGTGGAACTCCGAGCCAATTCCGGATGAGGATCTAGCAGACCTGTTGGCATCTCTCGAGGTGTTGGAGGGGGCTTGCGTCTCGCAGCCGACCAGGTTTGAGATCCTGACCGCTGCTGCGCTTCGCTGGTTCGCAGATATCGCTGTCGACGTCGCGGTGCTCGAGGTCGGAATAGGCGGTCTCTGGGATGCGACGAACGTCGCGGATGCTTCAGTTGCCTGTGTTACGAATGTTGGCTATGACCACGTCGAGATCCTCGGGCCGGAGCTAAGCGATATCGCAAGGGAGAAGGCCGGGATCGTAAAGTCCGGATGCACTCTTGTTCTTGGCGAAACGGATCCCGAGTTGGCTGCGATATTTCGTCGTTCAGGTGCGGCTCGTGTCATTGCTCGCAACGAGGAGTTTGGATGTGAATCCAACAGCCTTGCCTTCGGAGGCAGGCTGGTGGATATACGTACCCCTTATGGCTTGTACGAGGGCATCTACGTCCCGCTTCACGGCGCGCACCAAGGTGATAACGCGGCGGTTGCGCTGGCTGCCGTGGACGCGTTCTTTGATGCTCCATGTGACATCGAGGTTGCGAGGGAGGCTTTTCAAAGGGTGGAGGTTCCGGGTCGCGTCGAGGTCGTAATGCGCAATCCCCTTTGCGTTCTTGACGGCGCCCACAACGTTGCGGGTGCTGAAGCGCTGGCCGATGCTGTCAGCGAGAGCTTTACTGCGTCCACCAGGAAGGGTGTGATCTTGGTCATCGGTCTGCTGCAGGGGAGGAATCCTGTCGAGATGATCGAGGCTATCGGCCCCGATCATCTCCTGCGGGTAATAGCCTGCATGCCCGCATCACCGCGCGCGATGCCAGCAAGAGACGTAGCTGAGGCTGCGTTATCGCTTGGTGTCCGATGTGAGGTGGCCTCGTCAGTCGCCCAAGCGGTAGAGATTGCGCTCGAGCGTGCATCCGTGGATGTTGGGGTCATCGTCACGGGATCGTTGTACGTGGTTGCAGAAGCGCGGTCTGCGCTTGCCAGCGGCTCTCGCAACGTCGGAAGCGAACGTTTGTGAGGCCTGGCGCCAGCGAGGCACCACCTGCGCCTCGCGCTGAGGTGTTGCTATGGGCCGTTTCGGTAACTAGAGATTCCAGCTCGCGAACCAGGTGCAATGTAGCACCGTTCGTATCGGACACCCGGATGGCTCTTGTGCACGCGAGCCTCTCGTGCGCTATCGTCGCTTTCCCATGAGCCGAACGTTGCTGATATTGAAGCCCGACGCCGTGGAACGGGGCCTGGTTGGGGAGCTTCTTTCCCGCATAGAACGGAAGGGATTGCATCTCGTAGCGGCAGAGCTGCGTGTTATCACACAGGACGTAGCGTCTCGGCACTACGAAGAGCATGCAGGGAAACCGTTTTACGCTGAACTTGTACGCTTCATCACGAGGTCAGCTGCTCTGGTCGCAGTGGTGGAGGGGCCGGCAGAGACTTGGAAGATAGTCAGGACGCTCATGGGGGCGACTAACCCCGCCGAAGCTGAACCAGGCACGATCCGAGGCGATCTCGCGAGTTCCCTTACTGAGAACCTTGTTCATGGTTCGGACTCGCAGGGATCTGCCGAGAGGGAGATTGCGCTGTTCTTCCCGGAGCTTGCGAGCCTGTAGCCGCCTGGAGCGGCTTCGAAGCGTATGACCCGCTTGGGGCACCGCGCACCAATCCAAGCAGGTGAGAACCGGAGGAGGCGCTGCCAACGAGGAGCCGCCTTGTCTTGATCCAGATTCTGCCGTAACCTTACGATCTAGTGCAACTCAACGGCCTGGCATGAAAGAGGGTTCAAGGTCGTTGCGCGCGTGTCTTCTGGCATGGGCGCCCGCCGGTTTGTTCGCTGTCCGATTAGGTCTGGGGTGCGGATAACCAGATGGGCGAGGTGCCTGACTGGCTGGCGTGTGAACCTTGCAATGAAGGCACGAGTGTGGATGCAAAGTCTGTGATGGTTGGATTCTGTGATGGTTGAAGTGGTGATGAAGCGAGACGGAAAGGGAGAAGACTCCCATGGGTGACAACGCCTTTTCTCTGATGGGTAGAGATATGGCCGTGGACCTCGGAACGGCAAATACCATAGTTTATGTTCACGGACGGGGGATCGTGCTGAACGAGCCATCCGTCGTCGCGATCAACATCAAGGACGGCAAACCGCTGGCGGTTGGGTTGGAGGCCAAGCGGATGATCGGTCGTACGCCGAGCCACATCCAGGCGATCCGTCCCCTGAAAGACGGAGTGATAGCCGACTTCGAGATCTGCGAGAAGATGCTCCGGTACTTCATACACCGGGTGCATCAGCGTCGGTTTGCCAAGCCAAGGATGGTCATTTGCGTCCCGTCGGGTATCACGGGTGTGGAGCAGCGAGCGGTTCTCGAGGCGGCGCAGTATGCGGGAGCCCGCAGGGCGTTCATCATCGAAGAGCCGATGGCGGCAGCCATCGGTGCAGGGTTGCCGGTGTACGAGCCTACGGGGAACATGGTTGTCGACATTGGTGGTGGGACCACTGAGGTTGCCGTTATCTCTCTTGGTGGGATTGTGACGAGTCAGTCGGTACGCATCGGGGGTGACGAACTCGATGATGCGATCATTGCGTTCATGAAGAAGGAGTACAGCCTGGCTCTTGGGGAGAGAACGGCCGAGGAGATCAAGATGGCTCTTGGCTCAGCTTACGCTAGAGATGAGGAGCTGCACGCTGAGATAAGAGGTCGAGACCTAGTCACCGGATTGCCGAAGACGATCGTGATAACGACTCAAGAGATCAGGCGTGCAATCGAGGAGCCGGTGAACGCCATCGTGGATGCGGTGAAGGTGACTCTGGACAAGACCCCCCCTGAGCTTGCTGCCGACATCATGGAGCAGGGGATCGTCCTTACGGGTGGAGGAGCGTTGTTGCACGGCCTCGATATTCGGATTCATGAAGAGACCGGGATGCCGATCGTGGTAGCTCGGGATCCGTTGAATTGTGTCGCGATCGGCAGTGGGCAGTGCTTGGAGGAGTTCGACGCCCTAAAGGACGTTCTTATCTCATCCGGAAACGGTTAATGCTCCCTGGGGCTTGCCTGGGAAGTCACAGAGCGCTGCTGAGCAAAGCGAACAGGTGTCAATGGAGCGGGGCATTGCATCTCCTGGCGCCGGTCGTCTGCCGACGAGCTGGCGGCAGCTGGAGCCATTGAGGCGTTCAGGTGGCAATCCTAAAGAGGCCCCGGCGACCGCGGCGGACACTGATGCTGCTGATGCTTGCGGCGGTGACCATAGTGACTCTTTACTATCGCAGTGGGACGCGCCACGTTATAGAGAGTATGAAGTCCGGTGCGCGGGACGCCTTTGCGCCGGTTCAATCGGGTGTTGAGTCATGGCTCAGGCCCGTGGGGAACTTCTTTGACGGCGCTGTGCACTACGGGACACTCGCGTCATCGGTTGGAAGGCTCCGCTCCGAGAACGGAAGCCTGGAGCGTCGCTACATCGAGTCTGTAGATGTTCGTCGGAAGCTGAAGGCCCTCCTGCGTCAGGAGCACCTTCCCTGGTCAGGGAGCCTCCCAAGCGTTATGGCCGAGGTTATCGCTGGCGCGACCTCGAACTTCGAACTTACGGTCGTCATCGACAAGGGTCGACGCCAAGGCGTGGACGTCGGCATGCCCGTGGTGTCGGGGGCAGGCCTTGTGGGAAGGGTGATCGAGGCATCCGCCTCCAGCTCGACGGTGCTGTTGATCACAGATCCCACTTCGAGCGTGGGGGTGCGGTTTGGCGCCGCGGGGGTTCTCGGGGTGGCCGAGGGAACTGGGGCCAGTCGTCCCCTCGCGGTGGACTTTGTGCCGCCGGGTACTGCTCTTCGAAAGGGGGAGGTAATGTTCACGAGTGGGTTGCAGCACGCGATCTTTCCGCCTGGGATTCCAGTGGGTCGAGTAGCGTCATTCAAGGTCGCCCCGGGGGGCGTTCAGGAACACATTGTCCTCAAACCTCTGGCGTCCTTGAGCCGCCTTCAGTATGTGAGCATTCTCGAGTGGCAGCCGCCGCCGTGACCAACGGTTGCTCGAGTCGCTACAGCGTGATGCAGCCGGGCGGATGAACCTTCTGGGTAAGTTTCGGCTAGCACTTCTTGTCCTTTTGATCCTGACGATTCAAAGGACAATTCTTGATGGCGTTGTCGTCCACCACGCTCATCCCGATGCAATGGTGCTGATCCCAATCGTGATCGCCTATCTATATGGGCCGGAGAAGGGTGCCGTGGCTGGTTTTGCCATCGGCTTGCTCAGCGACTTGTTCCTCGCGACGCCGTTCGGCCTGACCGCGCTAACACTTACGGCAACTGCTTACTATGTGGGTGTGATCAAGTCCTCTACCCGGGCATCTTTATGGTGGCTCCCGGCCCTTGTCGCTGCAGCTGCTAGCTCCGTCCAGGTCGTATTCTTTGCTCTGCTTGGTGCAATCTTGGGCCAGCCCGCGATGCTCCAGGACAATCTGGCCGCTATAGTGATCGTGGTGGCTGTTGCGAATGGCGTCCTTGCGGCACCGGTGCTGCGAGCGGTCTCTTGGGCTACTGCTTCTTCCGCGGCATCAGAGCGGTCCAGACCTGCGCTCGGTTCCAGCGAGGCTGGCTCTGGGGGTCGTTCAGCCGCGATAACCCGTTCTGCCGCAACCACCAGGAGTTCGTGGAGAAGTAACTGACATGTTGTATCGACGCATTCATCGAGGAGCTCTTCATCTGGACTTGCCATGCGCTGTCAGGCAATGCCCCACCCAATCGGCCGGGGCCATGGCCTTTCGCGTCAACACAAGCCATGATCGCAACGCTTCGGAGCAGTCCGATCCTGTGCCTTCGTGGGTTGTGCAATGACCGTGAATCCCTCCAGGGTCGCAGGCAGCGAAGGCCGCAGCTGTAGTTGCAAGCCCCGCCGGAATACTGCACGGGTTCCTAGCCTGCTGAAACCGCAGGGAGTGAATCCAAGAGCAGCTGACGGGCTCAGAACGTGAAGAGTCGGCGCAAGACCCGTATATCGCGTCGGACGCGCAACGCGGTGGTCCAGAATCGCTCTGGTTCGCGTAGGCGCCGTGGTCCGAGCGCTGGCCTTCGGCTCAAGATTACCGGTGTGGTCGTAGTGCTCTGCTTTGCTGCGGTGGTGACGCGGCTCTGGTACTTGCAGATCCTGAGCGCTCCGAGCTACCAGCAAGTGGTCGTGGCGAACCATGTGCGAGTCGTGCCGTTGGCACCGACGCGGGGTTTGATATTGGCGCGCAATGGGCAGGTGATGGCGGGTAATACGGTGACCGATACCATTGCACTCAGCCGCTTGGTCGCCCAGCAGTATCCCCAGGTTGTAGGTAGGCTGGCCGCTCTCTTGGGTATGACCCAGGCTCAGATCGACGCGACTCTTGCTGATTCGCAGTTCAACGCCTACGAGCCCGTGCCGGTTATGACGGACGTGCCTTTGAACAAGGTGTTGTACGTGAGGGAGAACCAGAGCTTGTTTCCCGGAGTCTCCGTCACGCTCTCGACGCAGCGGAACTACCCGTACGGCACCGCTGCTGCTCATCTACTCGGCTATCTGGGCCAGATCACCCCAGCGCAGCTTGCCGCCTATAAGAAATACGGATACCACCAGGGAGACTTGATCGGTCAGGCTGGAGTGGAGGCCAGTTACGAACGCTGGCTCAGGGGAATTCCCGGAAAGACAGAGCTCGAGGTGGACGCTCTTGGAAATGTCGTGGGAACGCTCAAGACCACGCCGAGCACACCAGGAAACAACCTGGTGCTTACCGTGGATCTTCACCTTCAGCAGTATGTGGACGCGGCCTTGGCTCAAGGAATTGCGAAGCTGCACTCGCAGGGGCTGCCCGCGCCATCAGGAGCAGCGGTTGTGATGAACCCGCAAAACGGCTCTGTGCTTGCCATGGCGTCATACCCCACGTACTCACCGAGTGCCTGGGTCGGGGGCATATCTCAGGCGAACTACTCCGCTCTGACCAACCCTGCAAATCATGACCCGTTGTTCAACAGAGCAATTGCTGGGCTCTACACTCCGGGGTCAACCTTCAAGATCGCGACCGCTACTGCAGCACTGGACTCTGGTCTCATCACCCCATCGACTTATATCAACGACCCCGGGTATTTCAAGATTCCGGGCGTGTGTAGCGGTAAGTGCAGCTATCACAACGCAGGTGGCGAGTCGCTTGGCCCGATCCAGATCATCAAAGCGATAGCCGCCTCCGATGACGTTTTCTTTTATACCCTCGGGTACCGCTTCTGGGTGAACAGGAGCACTTACGGTCCAATGCCGATACAGAACATGGCCCACCTCTACGGCCTAGGACGGATAACGGGAATACCAATTCCCGGAGAGGTGAAGGGGCAGATAGACAGCCCCGCTCTACGCGCACGCCAGCACGCTCAGAACCCAAAGGCGTTTCCTTACGGCGGATGGTATGTAGGTGACAACCTGGAGATGGCCTTTGGTCAGGGAGAGACCTTGATAACGCCGATAGAGCTGGCGGACGCATTCGCGACGTTTGCGAATGGTGGTACTCGCTACCAGCCGCGCGTAGCTGAAGCCGCAGTAAGTGCATCAGGGAAGGTTGTCAAGGTGTTCCCGCCGGTTGTCACCGGTCACGTCACCTATGCGCCAGGAGTGCACTCGACCATGCTCACCGGGTTCGAACACGAAGTGACGAGGCCCTACGGGACTGGTTACGGCACGTTTCTCGGGTACCCGTACTCCCAGCTCCCGATAGCCGGCAAGACTGGGACTGCGAGCGTGGCCCATGGCACGCAGCCGAACGCTCTATATGTAGGTTTCGCTCCAGCGAATGCCACCCCGCGATATGTGGTCAGCGTCGTGGTGAAAGAAGGTGGTTACGGAGCAACCGGCGCAGGGCCAATAGCCAGGTCGATTTTCCAGTACCTCATCGGACACCCACCTCGGCCGGTGAACCTGCCTACGACAGGCGCAAACGGATCCAGCGCAGGTCCGAACCCAGCTGCAGTGGCCGTGGGCATTTCTCCGCACCAGCGATCCGCAGCTGGCCTTGGCGCTCCGATGCAACGAGTGGCTATCGACCGGCCGCGGGGCAATCCCTTGGCAAGAGCGATGGGTACTCGCTAAGGAGCGGCATCTGAGCATGATTGCGTACAAGTGCTCTGCTAGGTTGCCGCGGCGGAATGCGAGCAGCACCCAAGAGGTATTCGGAGGATCGCATTCCGGGGAGCTATGCTTGTTGCGTAATGACACTCCCGAGCATGCACTGCAAAGCTGTCGTTTCAGGGGTGTCGGAGCCTGCGAGCGGGCGACCTCGTGTTGGCGCTGTAGCGTCTCGACGTCGCGAGCTGCCGTTTCGGGAGGATCTAAGCGGTTGGTGGTCTACGTGATGAACGGCGAAGAATCTCGGATGTCACGGATTCATGAGGGATCGCGGGCGGGAAGTAGCGGGGCGCGTCGCGCCCCACGGGATAGGTGTTGCACACGTGCGGGGCGTATAGACGAGTCGAGCTGTGCATCAGAGGATCGAGTACGACGCGGAGCGGCATATTGCCGCCAAGAAAGTTTGCAGCAGGCGAG
Organism: Actinomycetes bacterium; assembly: GCA_021802485.1. Taxonomy (GTDB): domain Bacteria; phylum Actinomycetota; class Acidimicrobiia; order Acidimicrobiales; family JAJZXF01; genus JAJZXF01. The sequence goes on from JAJZXF010000015.1 coordinate 16,090, forward strand.
CCGAGGATATTGCCATACGTCCTTCATCCCGGTGGCTTCGTCGCGCCAGGCGTCAATACGAGAAGGGACAGTTCAACTTCATGTCAGAGTCGACTTCAGGTCGCTTGCGACGAGACCAGGATGAACCCGAAGAGCGTGAGGCGGGCACTTCGAGATCCACTTCAGTGGCATCCCAGCCGCTGCGGCCTCTCGATGGACCAGTTGAGGCCGCTAAGGGGAAAGCTTCTGCGAAGCCGAAGATAGGGGATACGAGGCCCGCTCCTCCTGTTCCAATGGAGAGCGGTATCGCTGGCTATAGCGTGGGAGCCGCAACCCCCGCGGATCCGAGAAAACAGACGAGTGGGGGTCCCGGTGATCCCGCGGCTGGCGCGGGGCATACGGGAAGGAAGCGATCACGGAGCAGGGGCAGGCGCAGAAAGCCAAGGGCTGCAGCAGATAGAAGTGCTGCAGCTGATTCTTCGCAAGAAGCGGTGCATGATCCCGACCAGGGGTCAGACAGCACGGGATCGGGAGCTGGTCCGGATCCAGCAGGCGAAGGCGCTTCTCGCCGGCGAGTGGGTCGTTACCTCATGTGCGTTCATGTCGAGGGCGAGGTGTCCCACATAGCGGTTCTTGAGGGAAGGTCCCTTGTCGAGCATCTGGTATCCCGGGCCCAAAGCTCACCTAGTCAGATTGACGGGAACGTCTATCTCGGTCGCGTGGAGACTGTCCTCCCGGGCATGGAGGCTGCTTTCGTTGATATTGGAACGCCGAAGAGCGCGGTGCTTTATTGGGGGGATATCCGCTATGACCCTGACGATCTGCTCGATAGTGCGCAAGAGGCCCCGGCCCGTATAGAGCAGGTGCTCCGTGCAGGCCAGACGATTCTTTGCCAGGTGATAAAGAACCCGATTGGAGCAAAGGGGGCTCGGCTCACCCAAGCAGTGTCGCTGCCAGGGAGGTTCTTGGTGGTGATCCCGGGGGCGCCCAAGGCATTTGGGATTTCAAGACGGCTTGACGACAAAGAGCGCAGGCGCCTTAGACGCGCAATTGAGCCAATCAGGCCTGAGGGGATGGGGGTTATCGTTAGGACAGCTGCTGCTGCCGCTTCTCAGGCCGAGCTTCGGAGGGACTTCGATGAACTGAAGGGGCGTTGGGAGGGGATCATCGCAGAGAGAGAGCGCCAGCGCTCACCAGCGCTGTTGTACTCAGAGCCTGGGCTTGCACTGCGGGTTGTGCGAGAAGAACTGAACCGGGAGTACCGAGCGGTTGTGGTTGACGACCCTGAGACCTACGAGAAGGTCCGGGGCTATGTTGCGAGTGTGAACCCTGATCTGTTGGATCGCGTGGAGTACTACGACACCTCGGTGGAGCGCCTGAGCCTGTTCGAGCGCTATCACGTTCACGAGCAGCTGCAAAAGGCGCTCGACCGCAAGGTATGGTTGCCTTCAGGGGGGTCGCTCATCATCGAGCGCACCGAGGCGCTGACGGTTATCGACGTGAACACCGGTCGCAACGTTGGAAAGTCCAACCTCGAGGAGACGGTTTACAAGAACAATCTTGAAGCAGCGGAGGAGATTGCGCGTCAACTCAGATTGAGAGATATCGGGGGCATCATCGTGATCGACTTCATCGACATGGAGCAAAAGAGCAACCGCGCGAACGTTGCAAAGGCACTCAAGGCAGCTCTTGCAAGGGACAAGACGCGAACCCAGGTGTCCGAGGTGAGCGCACTCGGTCTGGTGGAGATGACCCGCAAACGCGTTTCCGAGGGCCTTGTGGAGTCGCTTTCCGAGGTATGTCCGACCTGTTCGGGTCGTGGAATAGTCGTAGACGAATTGTTCGTTTGAGTTCGAGCGCCGTGGACCGCAAGTTCTTCATCCAGACCTTTGGGTGCCAGATGAACGAGCATGACTCTGAACATCTCGCTGGGTTGCTTGTCGACGATGGCATGCAGCGATCGGAGGTTATCGAGGAGGCCGACGTCATCGTCCTCAACACTTGTTGCATACGCGAGAAGGCGGACACGAGGCTTTACGGCCGACTTGGTCAGCTCCGAGAGCTGAAGCGCCAGCGGCCGGAGATCGAAATAGCAGTTGGGGGGTGCCTGGCGCAGAAGGATCGTGAGCTGATCCGCCAGCGTGCTGATCATGTCGACGTGGTGTTCGGGACTCACAACCTTCGCCGGGCGCCTGAGTTGTTGAGGCGCGCCGGCAAAGAGGGTCCGCTGGTTGAGATCTGGGATCAGGCGTATGGGGATGGCGCTAGTGCACCCGGGGGGACCTCTCTCGAGAGCGACTTGGCACTCCCGGACGGATCGATTGCTGGAGCACCTGCGAATGCCCCTGTGCCGCTTGCAGTGCGAAGGGACTTGCCGCACGCTGCATGGGTCACGATCCAGACTGGATGCGACAATTCGTGCAGTTTTTGCATCGTTCCGTCCGTGAGGGGAAGGGAGGTGAGCCGCCCGCTGGAGGAGATCGTGGGAGAGGTGCGGGCACTTGTGGCGAGAGGGGTGACCGAAGTGACGCTGCTTGGCCAGAATGTCAACTCCTACGGAAGGGATATTACCCACCGCAGGCCCCTTTTCGCTGAGCTGCTTAGGGAAGTGGGCGCGATTGATGGCATCCTTCGCGTCAGGTTCACCAGCCCTCATCCGAAGGACCTGCGGCCGGAGACCATCGCGGCCATGGCTGAAACGCCAAGCGTATGCGAGCACCTACATCTGCCGTTACAGTCGGGCAGCGATCGCATCCTAGCCGCGATGAGGCGAGGATATACCGCACAGAGGTACATGGCTCGTCTGGATGCCGCTCGTCGTGAGGTCGCGGACCTCGCGGTCACGACCGATCTAATAGTAGGATTTCCAGGCGAGACTGACGAGGATTTCGAGCGTACTCTCGAAGTTGTCGCTAGCGCTGGTTATGACAGTGCTTATACCTTCATCTTCTCACCGCGAGCCGGAACGAGGGCAGCCGCGATGGCCGAGCTGTTCATTCCAAGTGACGTGGTGCGGGCCCGTTTCGATGCGTTGGTCGCGGTGGTGGAGCGCTCGGCTCTGACGAAGCATGAAGCTCGTCTGGGCAAGCATGAAGAGGTGATCCTGGAGGGACCGAGCAAGCGAGACCCTGGAATGTGGACCGGCCGTACGCGCCAGAACAAGCTGGTGCACTTCCAGGCTGCGAATGTCACAGGAGATGGTGTTCGCGCTCACAGCGACGGGGCTGGTGATACTCGCGACCATGAGGTTTCTCGCTCGATGCTGCGACTCCGCGAGGGATCCCGCGTGAGTGTGGAGGTCGTCTCTGCGAGTCCTCATCACCTCATGGGCCGGCTCGTCGCCGTGCTGGATGGTCCGCGGCACCGCACTCATATACCCGTTCGCGCCGGATGAGGAGCGTCGAGCAAACGGTTGCTCCCTTGGGGCTGGCAATAGTTGGGCCAACTGCATCGGGAAAGACGTCGCTCGCTTGCGAGCTTGCGTCATCGAGGGCGGATGTCGAGGCAGTATCTGTCGATTCCATGGCCGTCTACAGGGGCATGGACATCGGCACTGCAAAGCCAAGCGCTGCGGAACGCTCATTGGTTGCATGGCATATGGTGGATGTCCTCGACCCATCCGAAGAGCTTTCGGTCAGCTCTTTTCAGAGGTTAGCGACCGGCGTCCTCGATGACATCTATGCACGGGGTCACGTAGCGGTTCTTGTTGGCGGCACGGGGCTTTACCTGCGAGCGTTGCTTGACGGCCTCCAGATTCCCGGCTGCTGGCCTCAAATTGCAGCAACGCTGGAGGAAGAGTCGCTAGCGCCGGGTGGACTGGGTGAGCTGTATGAGCGTCTCGAAAGACTGGATCCAGTTGCCGCAGCGAAGATAGAGCCGAATAACCGGCGGAGGCTGGTGCGTGCGCTGGAGGTCACGATCGGCTCTGGTGCCCCATTTTCCTCTCATGGCTCGGGGCTTGAGCGCTACGGCCGCATTTCGTACACGATCCTCGGTGTGCGTTATCCACCCAGCGAGCAGAAGGCCCGGATCGAGCAGCGCTTCGCGAAGCAGATGGAGCAAGGCTTCCTGGAGGAGGTCGAGACTCTTCTGCAGCGGCGGGAGGGTTTGTCGCGGACTGCTCGCCAGGCGCTTGGCTACCGGGAGTTGATCGAGCATGTCTCGGGTTCATGCGACATCGAAGAGGCAATTGCCCGCGCGCTCCAGAGGACAAGGGAGTTTGCCCGCCGTCAGTGGAGATGGTTTCGTCGTGACCCGCGGGTTCGCTGGCTGGATCCGAACAATGATCTCCTGGGTGAAGCAGCCCGGGCAGCTGATGAGGTGATAGCTTCCCGGGAAGGCCGTGGTAGCGCAGCAGAATTGTGTCAGCAGTTGCTTGTGTCATGTGGGCGCGGCTCGGTCCTCGGATGATGCCCCCCAAGCGTTCCAATGCAATAGCCTCTTACCTGTGGCGTGGCGGTGGGGTTCCCTGTTGAGGCTGGTCGTTGAGGCCGCCCAGCGATGCACCTCTTCGCGCGGCAAACCGACCGGGTGTGGCGTGCAGGTTCGTTGTCGCAAGAGGGCATCGGTGTCTGCATGCCTTGCCCGCAGCGCGGCAGCGGTGTCCTTCGCGGGCATCCTGATAGCAATCGGGACTCTGCCCGCGGATGCGGGGTCTGCGGGCATTACCCGCGTCCGGACCCGGACGAACTCCCCAGCTGGAGCGCATGCCAGCACCAGCAGTTTGGCGCAGATGTCCCCGCCAGCTCCGGTATTGAACCGTCCTGCTGTCGGTATAGCTGCAACCCCTGACGCTAAGGGCTACTGGGAGGTCGCAGCGGACGGCGGCATCTTCGCATTCGGCGACGCGAGGTTCTACGGATCTATGGGCGGGCGTCAACTGAACGCGCGAGTGGTCGGTATAGCTGCAACCCCTGACGCTAAGGGCTACTGGGAGGTCGCAGCGGACGGCGGCATCTTCGCATTCGGCGACGCGAGGTTCTACGGATCGACAGCCTTCGTCCACCTGGCACGACCAATGGTCGCCATGGCCCAAACGAGCGCAGGTGGCTACTGGCTGGTGAACAGCATTGGGCAGGTGTTCACATTCGGCGCTGCGACCTTCCAGGGGTCCGCGAGCCCGTCCGTTATCCAGATGGGAGACTCGATCTCTGCGACGCTCGGGATCGATCTCGCCACGGCGGGCATTCCGGCCGGCGTTCAATACTATGACGAGGGTATCTTGGGGTGTGGCATAGCTCAGGGGGAACCCGTCATAGCCAATGGTTACAACCTTCCTGAGATATCGCCTTACTGCAATGGGAAGTCCGGGACCCAGTGGGAGCAAGTTTACGCAAGCGATGTCAACATGCACGCTCCGCAGGTGGCGGTTCTGCTGGTCGGTTACTGGGAGATAGCTGATCGTTACTGGAACGGAGGGTGGGCGAACATCACGCAGCCAGCGTACGCTTCCTACTTGCGGCATCAGCTCGAGGTAGCTATTACGATCCTGCACTCAGCAGGGGCACACGTGGTCCTTCTGACTTGCCCGTACTTCGATCAGCCTGATCCCGGGACACTGGTTCCTGTCCCGGAGGCATCAAACGCACGTGTGGACGCATGGAATGCAATCATCCATCAGATGCCGCGCCTTTTCGGTCCGGCGGTCTCTGTGGCGGACCTTAACGCACAGGTTGATCCCAGTGGGAAGTTCGCGTCGTCGATCGACGGGATTGCGGCCCGTGCTCCTGATGGTGAACACTTCCCATTTTTCAATTTCCGCCATCCAGGATTCCCGGAACCCGATACGATCACGCAAGCGGCACAGTTTGGATCCTGGATCGGCCGTTGGTTCTGGCAGCGGGTGGTCGGCTGAGCTGAGGTGGCTGGCGTCAGCGTATTCTGGGGTCTCTTTCCGCCTGCTCCACCGTTCGTCCATATGCGCGTGGGCCTGGCCAGCTAACCCGGTCATCCGCGGCACGGTATGCTCTGGGGGCGAGCGCGTGGGCGTAAATCGATCCGGTGTCCTTCGGATAGGTGTGCCGCTTCGCCAGCGTCACCATTGAAAACGAGAGTGAGGCGGAAACCTGAGCCAGGCGTTCATGTCGCGTGAGTAGGAGTCGGGGATGAGCGAGGTCGTGGCGCGAGGATCTTTCGACGCCCCCGGCGGGGTACGACGTGGGCCACCTGCTGGAGGGTCGGGCGGGCTTAGGTCGAGGGCCCAAAGGATCAACAGGTGGACTGCCGACCACTTTTGTGTCTCGGCACTCGTGTTCACCTTCTGGACGGTCTGTGCTTACCTGCGCCTGTGGCCACGTAGTCTGGAAAGCGCTTCCGGCAGGCTAAAGGCTGGCTATCACGCGTGGGCCTACTACCACCTCGCCTATTCGGACGTGCTCGCTCTATATCGGGAGCACCATCTTTTTGCTCATCCGCTGCCGTACATCCATGCTCCGATCGAGTACCCGGTGGTAACTGGGGTATTCATGTGGCTCGCGTCGCTGTTCCCTGGGGTGGGCGGGTATTTTCTTGCCACAGCGTTTGCGTTCCTCGTCATAGGGCTTGTCACGTTGCGAGTCATGAAGGGGCTCTGCCCTCGCACCTACCATGTGCTGGCGTTCTCTCCACTTCTGCTGTTTTACGTGCTCTTGAACTGGGACCTGCTCGGAATCTGCTTCATGGTCATCGGATGGTGGTTCGTGCGCGAGAGGCGATGGGCTCCTGCGGGGATCGCAATTGCCCTTGGCGGCTTTGCAAAACTCTTCCCGTTTATCGCGGTGCCCTTTCTTGTGGTCGAGTTGGTAAGAGATCGGGACCGGCGGGGCTTGCGAGCCTTCGTGGCTGGACTCTGCGTAACGAGTGTGGTCATCAACCTGCCCTTTATGGTCGGGGGAACCCACAATTGGCTGATCTTTTTCACCTACAACGCGACGCGCCAAGGCACAGCAGCCGTGCTCACGTTAGTTGGGTTCAATGCGTTGCCGGTCGGGGTCTCCGATGCAATGGGTCTTGTGGTGATAGGGACGTTGACGACCTGGCTTTGTATCCGCGTATACCGCGGGGGGAATTCCAGACGTGCCGCTGCTTACGTCTTCGCTGCGTTCTTACTCGTGAGCAAGGTCTACTCGCCTCAATACACCCTATGGCTTCCCGTGTTTGGCCTGCTGGCAGAGTGGCCGGCTTGGACGTGCTGGGTGCTCGCTGGTGCAGGGGTGCTTGATTACTACAACTCGTTCATTTTCTTGCATCTGTCGTTGACCGGTGCAAAGAAGCAGGTCTTCGATTGGTATGCTCACCACGTGTTTAACTGGGGCACCCGCGTGCGCTACGTTGCGGTTATCCTGTGTGTCACAGCCTCGCTCCTAAAGGACGCTCCTGTACTTGGAAGCCGCAGCAGCGAGCGCGAGCCCATGACGGCAGGTCGCGAGCGTGATCCTCTTGTGGAGGCGGGTCTCACTAATGCAGCGGATGGCAGTTGATGATCGTGGGGTCATCGGTTGGCGCTACGAACACGGCACTCGGGAGGCCGATCGGGGTTTTCGACAGCGGGTTCGGGGGGTTGAGTGTCTTGCGGGCGCTTGTGGACCTCTTGCCTCATGAGCGCTTTGCGTACCTGGGGGACACCGAACGGTATCCGTACGGCCCGCGCCCGCTTTCTGAGGTCGCGGGCTTTGCGATGGAGATTGCACGGTTCCTCGTCGAGGAGGTTGACGTGAAGATGATCGTGGTCGCGTGCAACACTGCGTCCGCAGCGGCCCTCGACCAGCTGGTTGCCGAGATGCCGGTCCCGGTGTTGGGCGTCATCGACCCAGGCGTGAGGGCGATGGTGGACGCCACGGAGAATGGTCGAGTGGGGGTGATTGGCACTACGGGTACGATAGCTTCCGGTGCGTACCAGAGGGCTGCCAGTTCCGCGGCGCCAGATATGGAGCTACACTGCGCAGCCTGCCCAGGGTTCGTGGAGTTTGTGGAGCGCGGGGAGACAGGCAGTGATCAGGTGCATGTGCTTGCAGAACGCCTGCTTTCCCCGTTGAGCGATGTCGGGATAGACACCTTGCTCCTCGCGTGTACGCACTACCCATTTCTCGCTAGGACGATCGGCGACGTTATGGGCAAGGATGTCCTCTTGGTGTCCTCTGCGGACGAGACGGCATTCGAGGTGAAGCGTGTCTTGGAGGACTCTCGCGCCTGTGCTCCAGTGGGAAGCGACTGCTCTCACATGTTCTTCTCCTCAGGCGATGTGGAGTGGTTCCGCGAAACAGGCCGGCGCCTATTCGGGCCTGAGCTGGATAAGGTGGTGCAAGTGGTGTGGGAGTGACCCTTGGGGCTTTCAGCGTAACGGTTCTCGGTTGTGATGGCGGATACCAGGCGCCTGGCGGTGCATGTAGCGGGTATCTGGTGCGCGCTGGGAGTACTCGCCTCCTGCTTGACTCAGGGCCGGGAACGCTTGCGAACTTACAGCGATATGTAGGCTTGGATGAGCTTGATGCTGTCGTGCTCAGCCATGACCACCCTGACCACTGGAGTGACATCGAAGGTCTCGCTGTTGCACGTCAGTACGCGCTGAGTGCCCCAGCAGGTGCCCCAGCTGACTCCACGGCAAGGGAGCGAGTACGGGTCCTAGCGCCGAAAGGCCTTCGCGAGATCACATATCATTGTCGCGGTGATGCCTTCGACTGGCGCGAGGTGACGGACGGCTCCAAGGCGACGGTTGGTGCGCTGGAGTTGCGTTTCTCGCGTACGGACCATGGTCCCGAGACGCTCGGCGTACGGGTCAGCGCTTTCGGCCGCGTGCTAGCATACTCGGCCGATACGGGACCAAAGTGGAGCCTTGGACGCCTTGGGGGCGGGATTGACGTTGGCTTGTGCGAAGCGACGTTTACGAGTGCGCATGAGGGTTCAGCGCGCCATCTGAGTGCACGTCAGGCGGGCACACAAGCGCGCGATGCCGCGGTGCGCAGGTTGGTGGTGACACACCGCTGGCCTACAGTTGCACAGGATGAAATCGTTTCGGAGGCCGCCGAGGCCTTCGGCGACAGCGTCATTCCTGCGTCGCAAGGGCTCACCATTGATCTTTGAGCTGAAAGGCGGCCGAAGAGCAGTCCCGCTGAAGCAGGTTTGTGATTGGCATTGTGGGATTAGGTGAACGGAGCGAAATAGTGCATGTGAGGAAAGGGAACGGATATATGCGAACTCGGTATATGCAGCTGAGGGCACGGAGCGTGTCGTGATCTCGCCAGGCAACCCTTCCATGGCTGGAGTCGAGCAGTCCCGTCGCGATCCGACTGCCCGTGAAGACGGGCGATCGATCGACGAGATCCGCCCTCTGGCATTCGTGCGGGACTTCACCGAATCGGCGGATGGATCTGTGCTCGTGACAATGGGTAGGACGAAGATTCTCTGCACTGCTTCGGTGGAAGAAAGGGTTCCTCCGTGGCTCAGGGGAACAGGGAAGGGGTGGGTCACCGCTGAGTATTCTCTTCTTCCTGGATCGTCATCCGAGCGTGTCGGTCGGGAGGCAGTTAAGGGTCGTCAATCAGGCAGGACCCAGGAGATCCAGCGCTTGATCGGCAGATCTCTGAGATCGGTGTGCGACCTTGGCTCCATGGGCGAAGTCCAGGTGGTAGTGGACTGCGACGTGCTCGAAGCCGACGGTGGCACGCGTACGGCCGCAATCTCTGGAGGTTACCTTGCTCTTCATGACGCGCTGACAAGGCTAGGGGCTAAGGGCTCGGGGTCCTCTCAGAATGTGCTGACAGACGCGTGTGCAGCAGTGTCGGTGGGCGTGGTGGACGCCGTTTGCATGCTCGACCTTGCTTATGTGGAGGACGCACGAGCTGAGGTGGACATGAACATCGTCATGACAGGCTCAGGTCGCTTCGTAGAGGTACAGGGAACCGCAGAGGGCGCCCCTTTTTCCCGTACCGAGCTGGACGAGTTGATGCGGCTGGCTGAGAGTGGCATCAGTACCATCCTTGCTGCCCAAGAAGCCTTTCTCGCAGAACCACCTAGGATGCGCCCAGCGAAATCGAAATGACGGCTATGGCTTCATCCCGCCAGCGATCGGATCGGTTGCAGCTCGTGCTCGCGACCAATAATCCCGACAAGGTCAGCGAGATTGCTGCGATCCTGTCTGGGGCCTACATTGACCTGCTGGCGCGCCCCGAGGAGCTTGGAGACGTAGCGGAGACCGGTTCCAGCCTTGAGGAGAACGCGAGGATCAAAGCACGGGCAGTCCTTGATTCGCTTGGCGCACCAAGCACGGGCGGCGGCGGGGGAAGTGCAGGCGTTGCCGACGATACCGGCCTCGAGGTTGCCGCGCTTGGTGGTGCGCCCGGCGTCCTCTCGTCTCGTTACGCTGGGCCGGGCGCTTCCTACGCAGACAACGTGTCAAAGCTTCTTGCAGTGATGCGAGGAGTACGGGATCGAAGGGCACGATTTCGCACGGTTGCGCTGGTGGCGTTTGCTGATGGCAGGGAGGTCGTCGCCGAAGGTTCGGTGAACGGGGTGATCTCCGAGGAAGAAAGGGGGAAGGGTGGTTTCGGGTATGATCCGGTGTTCATTCCTGATGATGGGGGAGGACTCAGCTTCGCCGAGATGGAGCCAGCGGCGAAGAATGCGCTTTCACACCGGGGAAGAGCGTTCCGGACACTGGCCGAGCTTCTTTCTGTCAGTGGCGTCCAAACAGGCGGTAGTCGCTGATCACTGAACCGGGCAGTGCTGGTGTTCCGAGCGTCCCGGGAGGCGCCGCGGGTGTTGCAGCACCCCTCCCAATCAACGCTGCGTGCGAGGCGCTTGCGGGTTATCCCGGCTCTGAGGTGCGTGATCCATATCCGGACCTAGCCAACCTCCGCAAGAGCTGCCCAGTGATGCATGGGAGCATTATTTCGGCGCTTGGCGCGAGATCCATGGTGGGAGACACGTACACGTTGCTGTGCTTTCAGGATTGCTGTGCTGCCTTGCGTGACGCCGCGAGTTTTAGCTCCTGCGTCTATGACGAGAAGGTCGGTCCTGCAATGGGCGAGATGATCCTCGGCATGGACGGCCCGGAGCATCGCAAGCGTCGAAACCTCGTAGCGCGGGCATTTCGCCAGAGCACCCTGGAGCGCTGGGAAGACTCCTTGATACTTCCGATATGTAACGAGCTGGTGGATCGGTTTGCAGGCGTCGGTCGGGCGGATCTGGTTAGCGACTATGCATTCGAGCTCCCGATTCGTGTGATCTCGGCGATCCTCGGGTTGCCGGTTGAAGATCTCAGCCAGCTGCGGCGGTGGTCCAGCGAGCTAATCGGCGTCGGTGCGGACGTTGGCCGTGCTCTTGGAGCGTCGGCGGGATTGACGGAGTACCTTGCTCGGGTTGTGGCGAGCAAGCGCAAGCATCCGGGAGATGATGTTATCAGTGATCTTGCCGAGGCGGATGTTGATGGCGAAGTTCTCGCGGACGAGGTGATCTACTCCTTCCTACGCCTCCTACTCTCCGCGGGAACAGAGACGACGTTCCGCTCGATCGGGAATATGATGTACCTGCTCGCGTCGCATCCAGATCAGCTCGCACGCATCGCTAGCAAGAGGGCTCTTATAGCCCAAGCAGTCGAGGAGGCGCTGCGTGTGGAACCCCCAGTGCTGTTCATCAGCCGCAGGGCTACGAGGGATGTGCGGATAAACGGAGTCACAATCCCCGAGGGTGCCTCGGTGGAGGTTTGCCTTGGCTCTGCAAACCACGATGAGGCACGCTGGGTGGATCCTGATGAGTTCGACATCCTGAGGCCGGCGAAACCGCACCTCGCCTTTGGCACAGGCGCGCACATGTGCCTTGGTCTTCACCTGGCAAGGATGGAGATGCGCGTTGCGCTCAACGTACTGCTCGAGCGTCTCGATGGGTTGCGTCTGGAGCCCTTTGGCGACGAAGGGGACGCCAGGGACCCGCACATTCGCGGCCTTGTCTTTCGCTCGCCTGATGCGTTGCCGGTCGTGTTCGAGCGCTCAGAGTGAGGCGTAGAACTGCCGGAACACTTCAGTCGGAAACTTTTCCATTGGTCTTGAAGGGTCGGTGTTTCGTACTTTGGCATGACTGGACAAGCTTCAGCGAGAAACCGGAAAGCTACAACGTTGCCTCAGAACCGACCGGCAGTGTGCGCCGGTTCGATGTGACATCCTGCGCACTCCTCAGCGACATCGACCGGGTGGTCGATCCCAGCATGGAGATCCATCTCGTCATGGACAATGGTTCGTCCCACACCGCCAATACGACCAAGGCATGGTTGGCAGCTCACCCTCGCTTCGTGGCCCACTACACGCCGCCACATGCGAGTTGGGTCAATCAGGTCGAACTTTTCTTCTCTGTCCTCTAGCGCAAGGTCATTCGCAACGGCAGCCTCACGTCACGCAAGGATCTGCTGGACAGGCTCATCGGATTCATTGCCGATTACGACAAGACGGCGAAGCGGTTCCGATGGACCCACGCGGCCGACCCCCTGGTGGCAGCATGAAGGCGCGTGGGACTTCCGCGCGCTGACACTAGCCCCGTACTCAGCACCTCGCTGCTCGGTGCATGGAACGCTGACGTGCGGGCATTGGCGACGCCAGAGACAGCCACCGGGACGTCGGAGTCGATGTTGGTCCCGTTGCCGAGCTGGCCGTAGTAGTTCTGACCCCAGCAGTCGATGCCGCCGGTTGCGAGCACCGCGCAGTTGTTGCCGTATAGGGAACTCGTGTTTGAGGCGCTGGAGACACTGACGGCGTTGGTGATCCCGCTGACTGTCACCGGTACGTCTGAGTTGACAGTGGCGCCGTTGCCGAGCGCTCCATCAACACCGTTTCCCCAACAGTCGATGCCTCCGGTTGCGAGCACCGCGCAGTAGTTCTCGAAGCCGTCGCTAGAGACACTGATGGCGTTGGTGATCCCGCTGACTGTCACCGGTATATCTGAGTTGACAGTGGTCCCGTTGCCGAGCTGGCCGTAGTTGTTCTGACCCCAGCAGTCGATGCCTCCGGTTGCGAGCACCGCGCAGTAATTATTGTTGCTGTCGTAGGAGCTGCTCGAAAGGCTGACTGCGTCGGTGATCCCGCTTACTGGCACCGGGACGTCAGTCGTAGCCGTGGTCCCGTTGCCGAGCTGGCCCACGCCATTGTACCCCCAGCAGGCGATGTGCCCGGTTGCGAGAACTGCGCAATAGCTATCCAGACCGTCGCCTGATACGCTGACCGCGTCGGTGATCCCGCTTACCGCGACCGGGACGTCCGAGTCCGTCCTGGTGCCGTTGCCCAGCTGACCGCTGCCGTTGAATCCCCAGCATGACATGGCGCCGGTTGCGAGCACCGCGCAGTAACTGAGGTAGCCGTCACTCGATACGCGTATGGCGTCGGTGATCCCGCTTACCGCCACCGGCATGCCGGTGGTGGCCGTGGTCCCATTGCCGCCCTGGCCGTCGCCGTTGTATCCCCAGCAGGTGATGCCGCCGCCTGCGAGCACCGCGCAATAGCTCCCCTCGCCGTCGCTCGCTACACTGACCGCGTCGGTGACCCCGGTAACTGCCACTGGGACGTCCGAGGTGGTCAGGGTTTTCCCGTTACCGAGTTGACCTGAATGATTGTTCCCCCAGCAGAACACGCCGCCGGTTGTGAGAACCGTACAATAGCTGCTGACGTGGTCGTTGGCTATGCTGACAGCCTCGGTGATTCCGGTCACTGCCACCGGGACGTTGGAATCGGTCGTGGTCCCGTCACCGAGCTGGCCGTCGTAGTTCTTACCCCAGCAATCGATACCTCCGGTTGCGAGAATTGCGCAATAGCTGCTGGGGTTGTTGTTGGAAACGTTCGTTACGGCCATCACGACGATGTCCAATGAAGCGCTCGCGGTGATGGCGTTCGCGTCTGTCACCGTCACGGTAAAGGTGCTGGTTCCCGCGCTCGACGGCGTGCCCGAGATCACGCCCGTGGATGCGTCGAGGCTAAGGCCAGCGGGCAACGACCCGGAGGTCAGCGACCACGAGTACGGGGTGGTGCCGCCTGTTGCGCCAAGCGTCGTAAGATAGCTCTGGCCGACCGCCACGTTCGCCACCTTGGTCGTTGTGACACAGAGAGGTGCAACGACCACCAGGCTCAATGAAGCGCTCGCGGTGATGGCGTTCGCGTCTGTCACCGTCACGGTAAAGGTGCTGGTTCCCGCGCTCGACGGCGTGCCCGAGATCACGCCCGTGGATGCGTCGAGGCTCAGGCCAGCGGGCAACGACCCGGAGGTCAGCGACCACGAGTACGGGGTGGTCCCGCCTGTGGCGCCAAGCGTCGTAAGATAGCTCTGGCCTTCATTCGCGTTCGCCAGGCTGGTTGTGGTGACGCTGAGCTGGGCAATGACCACGACCTGGAGTGCGGCCTCTGCAGTTGCACCGTTCGCGTCTGTCACCGTCACGGTAAAGGTGCTGGTTCCCGCGCTCGACGGCGTGCCCGAGATCACGCCCGTGGATGCGTCGAGGCTCAGGCCAGCGGGCAACGACCCGGAGGTCAGCGACCACGAGTACGGGGTGGTCCCGCCTGTGGCGCCAAGCGTCGTAAGATAACTGTGGCCTTCATTCGCGTTCGCCAGGGTGGTTGTGGTGACGCTGAGAGGTCCACTGGAGGCGGCAACTGCAATGCTCAATGTCACACTGGCGTTTTCGCCTGTCGCGTCCGTTACAGTGACCGTGAAGGTGCTGGTTCCCGCGCTCGACGGCGTGCCCGAGATCACGCCCGTGGATGCGTCGAGGCTCAGGCCAGCGGGCAACGACCCGGAGGTCAGCGACCACGAGTATGGGGTGGTCCCGCCTGTGGCGCCAAGCGTCGTAAGATAGCTGTGGCCTTCATTCGCGTTCGCCAGGGTGGTTGTGGTGACGCTGAGAGGTCCACTGGTAGCGCTGAGCAGCAGCCAACACTTCTGCAACAGGTTCGGTTTGCTCCAGTTCAGCTTCAAGACCGGAACGGTTAGTCCGACCCCCGCATCCAGGCATCCTTGCAATGTCCACCAGGGAGTCAGGGTAGTGTTTGCGCTGAACTTGGCTGAAGCGCCGATGTCGAAGGTCGGGCCGGCGGCGCCGTAGAATAAGATGTCGAGTGTCGGGTAGAGCCCGACGGTCGCAGACGCGTCGCCTTGGGCCATAAACGAGTTCGCGAAGTGGTTCGAGAACGAATCTATCGGTACGAAGCCCCTTGAAGAAGACCAGCTCGCGCCGATGGTTGCCGCTAGATTCTGGACCACCGATGCATTGACTACTGCAGTGATACTATTATTGTCAGCGATGGTTGCATTTCCACTCAGGTAGAACTGGAGCTGCGGATCGATGACGACCGGAATCGGTCCCACCTGGATGTCGATCGCAGGCAGTGCCAACGGCGTACGCAACAGCCCAATCCCCGGAGCGGCGGTAGAGCAGTGAGCGCCGGCTGCAGCGGCGATAGACAGCCCTGCAGTGTCGGTCACCGACATGGTGAGCTTCGCTCCGCTCAGCGTCGGCACCAGCCAGTCCCACCCCCAGGACGCATTCATATGGATCGATGGGTTGAAATTGATCCTAGGCGTCACATTCACGCTTGCAGAGGTCGAGCACTTGAGCCCGGTGGTGGCGAAGGACTCACTGAAGCGGGGTGTCGACCGGCTCGCCGACCCAGTGCCGAAGTGCCAGTCCGAACTCGATGCGGACTGGATCGAGGCCGAGTTCGATGGGGCGACCAGGGTCGCATCGACGTTGAGCGAGCCACTGCTCATCGCATCAAGCAGAGTCGCAGGTGTCACCTGGACAATCTGGCCGCCGCCGCCGGCCTTCACCGAGGCGACCTTCACCAAGTATCCGGATGGCGCCGCGGCACTGCGGCCGGACACCAGCACCTGCCCGGCGGAGACGACCGGAGCGAGGCTCGAAAGGGTGAGAGTCCGAGCGCCGGTGCTCGGGCCGGTGAGCGATGTGGTCACGCCAGCGGGCATGACTTTGGTAGCCGCAGCTACGACATCCTGATATGTCGCCAAGCCCACGATCGGCTTGTTCAGCGGCTTGCCGCCCATCGAGCCGAGGAACCTCGCGTCGCCGAAGCTGAAGATCCCCCCATCTGAGGCCACCTCCCAGTACCCGTAGGCGCCTGGAACCGCGACCATTCCAACTACTGGAGCGTTCAGCGGCTTGCCGCCCATCGAGCCGAGGAACCTGGCGTCGCCGAATGCGAAGAGCCCCCCGTCTGAGGCCACCTCCCAGTACCCCGCGGCATCCGGTGTCGCTACGATGCTGACGATCGGCTTGTTCAGCGGCTTGCCGCCCATCGAGCCGAGGAACCTCGCGTCGCCAAATGCAAAGATCCCGCCGTCTGAGGCCACCTCCCAGTACCCCGCGGCGTCCGGTGTCGCTGCCATAGCGACCACCGGCTTGTTGAGCGTCTTTGCGCCCATGGAGCCGATGAAACCAGCGTCGCCGAATGCAAAGACTCCGCCGTCTGCGGCCACCTCCCAGTACCCCGCGGCGTCCGGTGTTGCGGCCATGCCAACCACCGGCTTGTTGAGCGTCCTGCCGCTCATGGAGCCGTGCAACCGGGCGTCACCGAATGCCGACAGACTGCCGTCTGTGGCCGCCTCCCAGTATCCCGAGGCGTCTGCGTTGGTGACCATCGCCACGATCGGCGCGTTGAGTCGCTTTGCGCCCATGGAGCCGTGGAATGCTGCGCCGCCGAAGGAGAAGAGCCCACCGTCGGACGCTACTTCGTAGTATCCGGGAGTGGTCGTTGCGGATGGACTGGACGTCGTACTCTGTCGAGCCGGCACAGCGGCGAGCGCGGCCGCAGAGGCTATGAACCCTGGAAGTGTGAGCATCACCATGCTAACGACAAGTGACGCCATTGCCAATCCTCGGACTGGGTGTTTGGGGAACTTATCCATCAATGTTCGCCTCCGTTCAGTTTGCTTTGGCCGAGAACGCCACTTCAAGGTTCTTCATATGTCGCTCTGGACCTTGATTTTCGTGATACCTGACGACATTGGTGTCGAGATCGCTGGTCATCGGCTCAGCCTGTGACACTCGCAACCGCAGGGGCTTGGCTCTGCAGACTCCGACGCGTCCGGACAAGGGAGGGGCGCTCCATCAGCCAGAAGTATCGTTTCGCCACAAAACGCGATCAGGTCATCAACGCTGCGTAGTGCTGCCAGACGACCTGTGGCAACTTCCTCCACCTCGCCCAAGAAAGTCCCCTGAACGAGATCCTGAGGACTCATCCGCAGTACGTAGGAAACGCGCATCACTACTGACGATACGAGGCGGCCCTCACGTTCAGCGTGAGTATTGCGTGAGTTCCGGCACTATGTGAGCGAAGCCTCCGCTTGGACCAACACATCTGGCGGCGGCATGCCAAGTTCGGATGTCATCCTGCGGGCCCTTTGCACCATGCCTCCCGCCCGGGCGTTGAGACCTCGTTCGGCCAGGAGCCGCATGGCTTTGAGATAGCGCTTTGCCCATACCGGGTCCGTTGAACTTCCTGAGACGGGGGGTGAGCACCCTGTTGAAGGCGCTCGTGCCGGGCGGCACTTTGCCATCCCTTCCCTGTTTGGTCGTCTACGTGGCCGCCTCGTGGCCATGGTGATCGCCCGCCTCGTGGCCATGGTGATCGCCCGCCTCGTGGCCATGGTGATCGCCCGCCTGTGGGAGCACCTGGGTGACCATGCCGGTGGCGCCATCCACACCCACTTTGAATCTGGCGCTTCCGTCGCGGACGAACACCCAGTACCAGCGCCACTTTTCTCCGTGAATCTTCGTCTTGTAGGCGATCCCTCCGCCAGCCGCGGATACAGCGTTCGCCTGGGCTGTGGTCTGCGAGACGATGCTCGGGTCACGGTACCTGAGACCACTACCAGACGCTGCGGTGACGACGCCGGCATGCGTCGTTGCGTCGACCCATACGGTCATCGTGCCATGCTTGTGACCGTTTATGCCTAGCTGCACCTTGACCTTGTAATAGTCCTGTTGGCCCTTAGATGTCAACTGGTTGTGCTTTATCCCGAGCACCTGGTGGCTATGCAGCGTTGCAAAGTTGGTGGCGTCGATCGCCGCCTGCGCCGCGCTGATCTTGGGGGTGTCACTCGCCCGGTAGACAACATGAAACCCTATGGTGACTGAAGAGTGATTGCCGCCTGAATCCACCAGGACACTTACCACCAGGACGTGTGCGCCGGGAGTTGAGATCGAAGTGCCGGGCGCATATGGCTGGCCGTCGAGGGAGTAGGTGATCCCGCTGGGGTTGACCGGGCCACCCATGGGGTTGCCAAGTGCCCCAGGCGGGTCATAGATGTTGAACGTCGGCGTGCCACCGTTGACGATGGTTCCCCCGTTGGAGAAGCCACCGCCGACGGCGATCACCGGGGCGCTCGGGGCGCTCTGTCCATTGCCGGACGTGATTGTTCCCCACAACATCCACTGGCACGCGCCAATTGTCGGGACCTCGACGTTCGTTATCGCCCATGTGCCTCCGGGCGGAACCACGGTGGGTGGAGTCTGGACGATGAAAGCCGGCACGTGCGGACACGATGCGTAGATCTGAATCTGGCCTCCCGGCGATCCGGTGCCAGTGAAGTCATATAGCCCATTCCCGTCCGGGGCGGTCCCGATGGGACCGTAGGCCGCGAAGTCACCGGGAGGCGGCGGAGCGGCAGGTGCGCTCCAGGAAAGAACCACGTTCTGGTAAATCGTCCCGTTGAAGCCTTGGCCGGCTGCGTTACACGAACTCGCAGAGGGGCACGAGACACTCATGAGGCTGTTGTAAATCGACGCCGGCGGCGATAGCGATGTTGATGAGTCAACGGACCACGAGCTGCCATTCCAGGTGAGCACCAGGTTCAGCTCCGTGCCGACGGGGTTGTCGTACGTGCCCACAGCTACGCAGAAGCTCGAACTCGCACACGAAACGCCCGAAAGGCCGTTGTATTGCAATGCAGAAGTCGATAGCGAGGTGGCCGAGTCAAGAGACCAGGCGGTCCCATTCCAGGTAAGGATGAGATTCTGGACGGCGCTAGTCCCGTTGAAGTAATGGCCGACGGCCACGCAGAAAGTCGTAGTCGCGCACGAGACGCCATTCAGGGTGTTGTACTGCGACGACGAGGTGGAAAGTGACGCCGCTGAGTCGAGCGCCCAGGACGTACCATTCCAGGTGAGCAGAAGGTTCCCATGCGTGCCCGCGCCAACGGCCACACAGAATTCCGCGGACACGCACGAGACGCCGTTCAGGGTGTTGTACTGCGACGACGAGGTGGAAAGTGACCCCGCTGAGTCGAGCGCCCAGGACGTACCGTTCCAGGTTAGGAGGAGGTTTTGGGTCGCGGTCCCTGTGTAGAAATAGCCCGCGGCGACACAGAAGCTCGGGCTAGAGCACGAGACTGCAAGGAGGTTGTTGAACTGCGATGGGGACGTGGACAGCGATGATGAGGAGTCGAGCTTCCAAGCCGCCCCGTTCCAGGTGAGCAGGAAGTTCCCACCTGAGCTGCCACCAACGGCCACACAGAAACTCGCTGACACGCACGAGACGCCATTGAGCTGGTTGTACAACGACCCGGGCGGCGACAGAGACGACGAAGATTCCAGCGACCAGGTGCTGCCGTTCCAGGTGAGCAAGAGGATCTGGGTTCCCGTCGCCGTGTCGGAGTGGCCCACCGCGACGCAGAAGGTCGGGCTCGTGCACGAGACGTCAGCGAGGTGATTGTTCTGCGCCGATCCGACGTTCGGTGTTGGCGTGATGGACCAAGTACCTGCACCGGTGGCTGCTGCCGGCAGAGCGAGGACCACGACGCTCGCGAGCGTCGTGGCGAGCGTGGCCAGCGCCACGCAGATACCGCCCCGCCTGCTCCGACTCGAGGCCCAACTGGCTGCGCTCGCTACTTGCAGCCCACCCGGCTTCGTCGTGACCACGCGCTTCGCTGATACAGCTCTGCCCCGCATGGCGATGCCCTGGATAGCGCAACTGAGGACCCTCATGACATCCACCTCGCCTGTTCTGTCGGCCTATTGGCCTGACTCATGGGCGCCAGCCGACGCCTCAGGAACAATACAAACACTCATCGGCGCTTACCATAAGAGATGACTCCAGCGTTCAGCGTGAGTATTGCGTGAGTTCCGGCACTATGTGAGCGAAGCCTCCGCTTGGACCAACGCATTTGATGGCGGCATGCCAAGTTCGGATGTCATCCTGCGGGCCCTTTGGACCATGCCTCTCGCCCGGGCGTTGAGACCTCGTTCGGCCAGGAGCCGCACGGCTTGGAGATAGCGCTCCTCGTCATAGGGCTCCGTGGCGATTGCCTCTTCAATCCTGCGCATCGCCGCTTCGAGATCCCCCGCCTTGACGGCGTCCTGGGCCAGGAAGTCGAGGAGTTCCAGGTACTGACGACGTACCTTCTCGCGCAGGACATCGCTCCAGTCCAGATACCGGTCAGCGGGGAGTAGCTCCCCGCTGTAGTGACCTAGAGCCTTATGCGCCAAGTCAGAGGCTTCGTGCGAGCCGTCCTTGCCGGCCCTCAGAGCGTTCGCAGCAGCCTGGCTGAAGGTGTTGGCGTCCACTGTGACCGATGGACCCAAGCTCAAGTAGGCGCCCTTCCTGACAATGAGGCCTTCGCCTGCGACACGTCGCAGGCTCGCGAGGCGTGATCGCAATCTCACTCCACCGGACCCAGGCGCTAGCTCCGGCCACAGTTCCTCGCAGAGCTCCTCCGCGGGAATACGGCCCCGGACGGCCACGAGCTTCACTACTCGAGCGAGGACTCGTTCTCCCACGTCTATCACCTGCCCACTGTGTTCGACCCAGAAACCACCAAGCAGGCGGATAGTCCACTCCGATGTCTCGTCGCCCAGGGACAGACCTTGTGCGCTTACGGCTTTAAGCGCAGGGGACATCTCTTGGCGAATGCGCCATTCCAGGGACGGAACACGTCCTTCTGCCAAGCGGGCCCGACCGATCAAGGCACGGGCAGCTGCTGCCCTCGCTGCAACGGTGGCATCGAGGTCTGGTTCGGCCAGTCTGCCCACGACGGAAGCGGCCAGGGCGTCGTCGTCCTCCCAGTCACGCTCCAAGCGTTCAAGCTGAGCCTGCAACTCATCGCCAAGAGGCAACGGCTCGGGCCCAGCTTTGCACATGCTCGACTGAGCCCACGCGTCGAGACCGGTCCTCGACGCGTCCCACACGAGACCAACAAGCGAGGTCGGCCCTTGGCCTCCTAGATGAGCGACAGGGCGACCCCCCAGCGTGGTGATTGCCTGCTGGTATGCCGGATCAGACGAGACCGCCACGTAGACACCGGCGTTGAAGAATACCGGAGCGATGTCACGAACCATTTCACCAATTACTCCGAAGTCGGTTGCATCGGCGCGGACGATGTTTGACATGTACCAGATATTCGAGTCCACTGCACTCGCTTCCAGGGACTCGAGCCCGGTTTCGGTCAGTACGTCAGGTAGAAATCTGGATAGTGGACCATCCGCTGGGAACAGATCCACTGTATCGGCCGCCAGTGGCACGATAAAACCGTAGGCAACTGCCTCCCCGTCGCGTGCTCTGGCGACCCTCACGGTCGCGCAAGGATGGCCGAGCAGCACCTGCAGCAACTCGGGGCGTATTTCATCCTGCGGCGTAAGCAAGTCCAATTGCGCCATGTTCGCCTGGAGAGCTACCAGATCTTCAAAGTCGTCTGGGATACCCTTGTCGATGGAGAGATCCGTCTCCACCTCCTCGTAGTAGTGGGACAGTCCAAGGGCCGAAAAAATCAGGGTCATGTGGTCTGCCGCGCAGCGCGCATCTACCCGGCCGACAGCGGACCTCTCGCTCCGAAGGTGGCGCAGCGCGCCACGGCGTAGCGACGTAAGCCGGCGCGGCGCCCGCACGCCTAGGTCGTGGATCACAACTCGGCGGATCTCATCGTGGAGCGCCAGGCGACCGTCCGAGCGAGTGAGCACAGACAGCTTGCCAAGAGCGTCCAGGTCCGCCGTCACGGAACGGCCGACGGTTGCCGCGAGGCCGTCTTCATCGAAACGACCGAGCACTGCGGCCGCCTCCAGTAACTCCCTCACCCCAGGATCACTTGACGGCGGTATTAGCGCGTCCACAAGACGTACGACGGAATCATGCCACTTCCTCGAGCGACCGAATTCGAGGGGGGCAGGATTCATGCTCAGGTCGGCCGCCAGGGCCAGGCCAAGGGGATGTCCTCCGACTGCTTCGCAGATCTGCCCGATCAACACGTCGTTGTCTAGGCCGCGGGCTCGCAGGTATGCCCTGCGTTCAGCGGACGACAGCCCGGCCAGCGGAAGCGCATGAACTTGAGCCTCCCAGCCGGACCAATCCGGGCCTAGTGGATGACGTCCGGCCAGGACCACTTGGCTCTCTCCGTCCAGTTTGGCCAGGAACTCGTCGCGAAAGAAACCCGTAAGGGCGCCCATCGCTTCAAACGTGTCCACTACGATCACTGGCCTGGTCTCATTGAGGACCTCGATAGCTACCTCGATGTCGGTCTCCCCTACCAGAGACTTGGTGATAGCGTCCGATCGCGGTTCCACGGCAGCCATGTTGCAACGCACGATGTCGCGTCTTTGGGCAACGGCCTCCCTACCAAAGGCTGACAGAAGCCAGCTCTTTCCGATTCCCCCCGGGCCACTAACGAACAGGATCGGCTGGTCTCGGATACTCAGCCACTGCCTGAAGGTGAGCAACTCGTGTTGGCGGCCAGTGAAGCGCTCTTCCTCCAAGAACTCCAGAGCCTGACCAAGAGTCGGCATGACGGGCTACACCTCGCAAGCAGAAGATCATCTGCAACATCCTTGGCCGACCCGCTCGCCGACCATATGGGATATAATACCTAGAAGAATGGGTAGTTGCCACCCGACACGGGATCGTCGATTCCGCAGGCATCTTGTAACAGCCCCGAAAGGCCGTCGCCGCTCGAACGAGGCTGTGGCGCGCAGCGGCCAAGGCTCCCTGGTGGTACTGCTCGAACGGGTTGTGCCGCTTCGACCTGGACGATCCGGAGGGCACCTGCTACCTCGCCACCGACGAGTTGGCCGCCGTCATCGAGACGATCGGCTCGGACGCCGCCATCGGCGTCGTGACCCCTGAGTTCCTCGACGCCCGCACCTCTATGCGCGGGCACTCACCGCTCCGGTGAGAACGGCCGATCTTCTCTCGCGGCGCGCCATCGGCTTCGGGGTGACCAACGAGCTGTCGACCATGGTGCCCTACGATACCCCCCGGCGCTGGTCAGCGGCATTGCGGGGGAGCGGCTTCGACGGGATTTCGTATCGGACCCGCTTCGACACTGGACCGACGTCCCGGGGCCGGGCTCTCTTCGGACCCGCAGGTCTCGCCCGCCACCGGATCGTGGTGCGACGCTCGATCGACCACGAATTTCGGTTGCGGTTGACCCGCGACCGCCTCTTGAACCCTCCCGGCCCTCAAGGGCCAGGATTCCGTGTCGACGCCCTGTCTCCTACCGATACTGCTTGGTAGGCCGTAGGGAGCGCCTGGTTCCCGAGGCATGTTGTTCATGCCGCCACCGATGTAGCTGTGG
>JAJZXF010000016.1 GCA_021802485.1 Actinomycetes bacterium
GTAGTGCCCCGCGACGAGGAGCTGGGGGTATCTCACACCTCGATTACCCCAGGACTTGCGGCGATGACAGACCGGGTGGGTGCTGCTGTTCCCTTTGCAAAAGGCCGTGATCTGCTTTCTGAGCTCGCGGGGATTGAGCTTTCCACCAAACGGGTGGAGCGCTGCGCAGAAGCTGACGGCAAGGCAATAGCAGCAGCAATTGACACCTATGCAGCGTGTGTCGCAACCGGAGAGGTGGTGCCACTTCCTCCAGCTGGTGCGATCCCGAAGCTATACGTAGCTGTTGATGGCACCGGGATACCAGCAGTGCCTGTGGACACCGCTCACAGGAAGGGCAAGGGCCCAGACGGGCGAGCACATACCCGGGAGGTAAAGCTCGGGGTGGCGTTCACCCAGACCACCACCGACGACGAGGGCTACCCGATCAGAGATCCAGACTCTTCGAGCTACGTGGCTACCTTGGAACCCGTCGAGCACTTCGGCACCCTCATCTCCGCCGAGGCCCGCCGCCGAGGCTCAGCGAAAGCAACAGAGATGGTCATCCTCGGCGACGGCGCAGTGTGGATCTGGAACCTAGCGAAGGCGCACTTCCCCTCTGCGACCCACATCGTCGACCTCTACCACGAAAGAGTGCACCTCTCAGACCTCGCAAAGCTGCTCGCCTGCGTGCTCGGAGACGAACGGGCTGCATGGCTCGCAGAGCGCAAAGATGAGCTCGACGACGGCGACATCCCTGCGATCCTCGCTGCGGCTAGAACACTCGATGTCCCTGCTGACAAGACCAACGACCTCGACACAGCACTCGGCTACTTCGAGAACAACGCAGCCCGGATGGCCTACAAGGCCTTTCGGGCTGCAGGGCACTTCGTCGGCTCCGGCACGGTCGAAGCAAGGCCGTGATCGCCCAACGCCTCAAGCTCTCGGGAATGCGCTAGAGCGTACGAGGCGCTACCGGCATCGCAACCCTACGCTGTCAGGAAGCAAGCGGGCGCTGGGAAGAAGTCTGGAAGTTGCCCCGCACTCAGACGAGCGTGGCGTGACCCCGCTACCTACAAATCTGGCGCACACCCGTCGCCTCCCGACTCACGACTTTTCGGCTGGTCGGCAAGGCTTGGGTATTGCGGTCGCTCAGCCAGCCCCAGTTCGAGGATCTAAGGGCCCTGTTGGACCGAAGTTCCCTCCGGTGATACGCTGCAACGTTTCTACCTGGCAAAACGCGTATCTCACATGACTACGCGTTGGCATGTATTTCTGGCCCCTGAGCCTCTGTGACCTGGGCAAATGAACGGCTCTTGGTGGGGCCGGGGGGGAACTTCGGACTAGAGCGAGACCGAACCCGAACGCAGGCAAGTGAATCATGGCTTTGCCCAAGTCTTGCGTCCTAAGGTCGTCCCGACAGGCAGTTGTCGATACCGGCCAGGATGTGTCGATACGCTGATCACATCCACCCACGCACTCTAGCCCGCAAAGTGGACCTGGAAATGCGTTGTGAGCGCAGATAGCAAAGCTCAGCCAAGAACACCCGCCGCGCCAGCGACAGCAGCAAGCGACGCTACAGGTCGGGCGCCAAGGTGAGTGATCACCTCCGCCGCGCACAGGCTTCCCAGACGAGCACAGGCTTCATGCCCCAACTGGCGGGAGAGTCCGAACAAGAAACCAGCAGCGTACAGATCTCCCGCTCCCGTCGTGTCAACAACCTCACTCACGGATACCGGATCCACCTCAGCCACCACACCTGAGTCGATAACCAGCGAGCCGCGCTCGCCCCTCGTAACAGCTGCAAGCAGGTCCATCCGAGCAAGCTCGGGAACAGCAGCCTCGAGATCATCGACACGAAAGAGCGACGCCACTTCAGCTTCGTTCGCAAAAACGAGATCCACCGGACCACGCAGCAAGTCCAGGAACTCGACCCGGTGCCGGTCCACGCAGAACGGATCGGAAAGCGTGAACGCGACCCGCCCACCTGAGTTCCGGGCTAGCTCCATCGCTAGCCGCATAGCCTCCTTCGCCTGGGGTAGATCCCAGAGATAGCCCTCCAGGTAGACGATGCCCGAACGCGACAGTACGGCCGGGACCACGTCGTCGGGAGCGAGCCCAGAGGCCGCACCGAGGTGGGTGGCCATCGTCCGCTCACCGTCGGGAGTGACGAACACCATGCAGTGGCCCGTAGCGTGCCCGGCCGCACGGCTACAGAAGACCGCTGCCCCCTCTCGCTCCATGTCATCAAGAAAGAACCCGCCGAGCCCGTCCTCGCCCACTTTTCCTATATAGGCAACCTTCCCGCCTAGCGCAGCCACTCCCACGACTGTGTTAGCGCTCGACCCGCCAGAGCGTCGGGTCGTCCCAAGTGGGAGTGCTTCGATCAGGGAGCCAAGGGCATCCGCCTCCGTAGCGTCCACGAGCGTCATCGCTCCCTTCGCCAGACCGAGTCTGGCGAGGTCCTCGTCTTCGAGTTCGACGACGACGTCTACGAGCGCGCTACCCACCGCGGCCACATCGAAATGGTCTTCCTGCAGATCCTCGCCTTGCGTCATTGTTGTCACGGGATGCGACCTTACCAAGAACACAGACCGGGACCGGTGAACGCCTCGGGCGGCTAACCCGAACCGTGTAGTGTGCCCACTGTGGACAACCGAGAGAGCAGCGATACCGCCACTGGCGCTAACAAGATCACCCAGAACCCACAGAGCAGCTACAGGCTGGCGAAAACCGTCGTGCCAAGGCGTTATGAAATCACCATCACGCCTGATATTGCCTCTGGAAGCTTCAGCGGCACCGAACAGATCGAGTTCACGGTCCTGGAGCCGGTCACTGAGCTGGTCTTGAACGCCGCCGAACTCGAAATTAGCAACGCCCGCATCCACGAGCGAGGAGTTCACATAGCGCCGTCACAGATCGACATGGACGCTGAGTGGGAACGGGTGCACATACACCTGAATGAGCCGCTCGATGCCGGGTCCTTGACACTGGAGCTGGATTTCTCCGGAAGCCTGGATCAAAAGCTACGCGGCTTCTACAAGAGCGTCTACCACCGCGACGGCGTAGCACACGCCGTCGCGGTGACCCAGTTCGAAGCCACTGATGCCCGCAGAGCCTTTCCCTGCTGGGACGAACCCGACATGAAGGCCGTCTTCTCGATCCGCCTCGCGGTCGAGGAGGGCCATCTGGCAATCTCGAACACACCGATCGCTGAAGAGCTCCCCGTCGAGCAGGGGCGGCGGCTCGTTCGCTTCGAGGACACCATCCCGATGTCAACATACCTGGTCGCGTTCGTGATCGGACCGCTAGAGACGACGGCCCCCGTCGAGGTCGACGGGGTCCAAGTCCGCATCGTCCATGCTCCAGGTCAGGGGCACCTGACCTCCTTCGCCCTCGAGGTCTGCTCTCACGCGCTTAGCTTCTTCTCGGACTACTTCGCGATCCCATACCCGGGCAGGAAGCTAGACCTCATAGCGCTTCCCGACTTCGCGTTTGGAGCGATGGAGAACCTGGGCGCGGTCACCTTCAGGGAGTCGCTGCTCATCATCGACCCCGAGAGCGCGTCCCGCTTGGAGTTGGAGAGGGTGGCCGATGTCATCTCGCACGAGATCGCGCATATGTGGTTCGGTGATCTCGTCACCATGAAGTGGTGGAACGGGATCTGGCTGAACGAGGCGTTCGCGACATTCATGGAGCTCGCATGCGTCGATCACTTCAGGCCAGAGTGGGAGCGCTGGACAAGCTTCGGGCTTTCCCGTGAGGCCGCAATGTCAACCGACGGGCTGGCGTCCACGCGACCGATCGAGTTCCCTGTCGCGCACCCGAGGGAGGCCGAGGGAATGTTCGACATCCTCACCTACGAAAAGGGCGCGAGCGTTCTACGAATGCTGGAGCAATACCTTGGGGCGGCCCGCTTCCGGGAAGGCATCCGCGCATACCTCGCAAAGCACCTGTACGCGAACGCAGAGACCACGGACCTCTGGGACGCGCTTGAGGAGTCTACTGGCGAGCCCATTCGGGCGACGATGGACTCTTGGATCTTCCAGGGCGGATACCCGGTCATTTCGGCCACGCTCCGAGCTGGCGGTAGCGAGTCCGGAGCGTCCGAGCCTCCCTCTTTGCGCCTAGCCCTGGAACAACAGCCTTTCCGGTACCGCAAGTCGCCTGACGCTTCGGATGCCACATGGATCGTCCCCATCGTCGTGAGTGCTCGCGTAGGGGACGAGACAGTAACGAGGAAGGAACTGCTCGAGCAGCCAGCCAAGGGCATCGCAACCAGCGATGCAAGAGGGCCAGGTGCCGGACCCATCACGGGACGCGTCGTAGTTGACCTGCCCGGCTCTACTCAGTGGGCCTTTGTTAACGCAGGCGGATGGGGCTTCTACAGGGTCGCATACGACGCAAACTCCAGGGAGAAGCTCCTCGACCCATTTTCATCCAAGCGACTCAACACACTCGAGCGCTTCAACTTCACGGCGGATTCTTGGGCGAACGTACTCTGTGGCGAAAGCCCGCTAGAAGAGATCATCGCTGTCCTCAACGCAGCTCGGGACGAGAACGATCACAACATCTGGACGTTCATCACCGGCATCCTCGGCTTTTGGGACCACGTCGCGCGCGGTGACCAACATGACGCCGTGCGCGAGTTCTCAAGGTCGCTGCTTCGCCCACAGCTGGAACGCTTCGGCTGGGATGCAAGCCCCGGACAAGAAGACCTGGAGGGCACGCCGATCCTAAGAGGGAGGCTAATCGAGGCTCTCGGCACCACGGGAGATGATGAGGAAGTGCGTGCGCACGCGATCTCCCTGCACGGGGAGTTCCTTCAGGGAAGAGGCCGGGGGGCGTCTCTCGATCCGAACATCCTCTCCGCCGTTGTCTGCGTAGCAGCGACTTGGGGGACTCCAGACGATCTCGACACCTTCTTGGATCGCTACCGGCACCCCCGCGACCCCCAAGAGGAGTTGCGCTACCTCTACGCTATGGCCTGCTTTCGGGACGCCACGGCAATCGATCGCGTGCTCGATCTCGCGCTCAGCGAGGTTCGCACACAAAATGCTCCATTCCTGCTGCGTCAGCTCCTTGCGAGCAGGAATGCCTGCGAGACCGCTTGGGTCTTCCTGAAAGAGCACTGGGACGAGATACTGTCGCGCTTTCCGGACAATACGATACCCCGCATGCTTGACGGCGTTCGCAGCCTCTGCACCTCAAGCGATCTCGTAGAAGACGTGATCACATTCTTCGACGCCCACCCCCTGAAGTCCGGCCAGCGAACACTCGATCAATCACTTGAACGGCTCTGTGTGAACCTCTCGTTCGCACAGAGGGAGGCTCACCGGTTCCGGGACCTGCTGCAAGGTCAATAGCCAGCGAGTCCACAACGGTAGGTCAAGCGTTTCTCAACCGGCGGCTGACGGCGCGAAGCAAGAGTGGGTGCCAGCGTAACAGCTCGAGGTCTCACTTCACCCGCGCGCGCAAGACTAGCGGGGACTCACAAGGCGCTGCACGGTCCGAAAAACCGAACCCACTGGGGAGGTTTTTCCTTTTCCCAAGACACGAGAGCTGCGAAAGCGTGGCAAGCTGATAATCGTGGCTGAGGATGGAGATTGCAGCGAGACCCCCAGTGCAGTAGCTGGTGAGATGCCCGCGATGGACGCACGGCTATTCGAGCTTGCGCGAGCCACCAAGGGCTTTATGCCGGACTCCGAGGGCATGGCCCTTTACCACGCGGCGCTCGCAACCGCGGGCGATGAGAGCACGTCCTGGGTGGAGATCGGCGCATACTGCGGAAAGTCCACCGTCTACCTAGGCGCCGCCGCAATGTCCGCAGGATCAGTTCTTTTCAGCGTGGACCACCACAATGGCTCAGAGGAGAACCAGCCGGGATGGGAACATCACGATCCCTCCCTGGTCGACCCAGACACGGGACGCATGGACACCCTCAGGAACTGGCGAAAGACCATAAACGAAGCCCGCCTAGGCTCACACGTCGTGGGCGTGATCGGAGACTCATCAACCGTGTCAGCCCACTGGGCCACGCCGCTCGCATTCGTGTTCATCGACGGCGGCCATGCAGAAGAGGTCGCCTGGGCGGACTACAGAGGGTGGGCACGACACATTGCTCCGGGCGGAACCCTCGCAATCCACGACGTCTTTGACAATCCGCTGGAAGGAGGCCGGCCTCCGTTCGACATTTGGAAGGCCGCGCTGGAGTCCGGGGCCTTCGTTGAATCAGGAGCTTTGGGGAGCCTAAGGCTGTTGCGCAGGATCGGCGACGGCGCCGACCGACGCTGACAGATCTGGGAGATCCGGGAGCCCCTCCCCCCTGAACAGCCCTGACGATGCCCCTTGTCCCGCAAGTGCATTCGCCGCCAGCACCACAGCAGCTGCTGTGTAGGTACTCCGCTCGCCGCCTGGAAACGGGATCTGCTCCGGAAATACTAGCCCAGTCCAGTAAGAGCCGTCCTCGCAACGCAACCCGCGAGTCGTCTCGAATAGAGCGCGCGCCTCGCCTGAAAGGCCTAGGCAGTCCAAGGCGATGACGCACTCCGCTGTCTCTGCAGCGGTTACCCACGGACGCTCGGAGACGCACCTCACACCCAGTCCCCCCATGACGAACTCCATCCATCGCTCACGGATCCGCTCAATGCCCTTCGTAGCGCGCACAGCGCCGGAGAGGACGGGATAATACCAGTCCATAGCGTAATTGCGCTTTGGTTCAAACAGCTCGTCTCCGCGGAGGATCGCGTGGCGAAGGCGACCAGCAGAGAGCTCCCACTCCGGGCGCTCCAATCCAAGTTGCTCCGCGCAGGCAACCGCGCATCGCAGGCTCAGGTAGATCGAGGACGATCCAGTAAGGAGCGCGTAGCTGCCGGGGGTGCCGTCGGGCTCCAGCGACCACAGCACCGTGCCGTCCGAGCACTGCCATGCAAGAACGAAGTCAATCGCACGAGCCACCACCGGCCACATCGAAGCAAGGAAACCAGCATCTTTGGTATGCAGGTAGTGAAACCACACGCCGGTTGCCACATAAGCGCACACATTCGTGTCCTTGCGGTAATCCTCGATCCCCGATTCGAGGTAGTAGTTATACCAGGAGCCATCTGGCAATTGAGTCGATGCAAGCCATTGGAAGGCACGCTCGGCTTCGACACGGTATCCCGCGACAAGCAATGCCATCGCGGCTTCAACATGGTTCCAAGGATCGCAGTGACCGCCGGGGAACCAGGGGATCATACCGTCTTGTAGCTGGACTCCAGCTACCGTTTCGGCAGTCGTCCCCAGGCAGTGGCGTTCAAATAGGTCGCCTCCTAGATCATCGTTATACGCTGGTTGTTGCACCCTGCTGCCAGCGGCTTCAGGTCCCAGTTCCTGCGGGTTCAACTCGCCTTCTCCAGGTATACAACCAGGCTCTTCCCGATGAACGGGTCCAGGAGCCGCCCGATGGCGCGAGTGATAAATGGCCGGTCGACTATGTCCCACACAAGGAAGCGATGGTACGCCTTGACCAGTGGATGGTCCTCGCGTCCAGGGCCGACGAAGCACCTGAGCCACCAGTACGGTGAGTGAAGGCTGTGAGCGTGATGAAGTGCCACGGGCTCGAACCCTACCTCAGCAAGCCGGCCAATTAGCGTAGAGCGCGGATAAATTCGCACGTGCCCCCCCTTCACGCTGTGGTAGGAGTCCGACAAAGCCCAGTTCACCAGCTCTGGCCCGAACCTCGGAACCGTAACCGCCAGTAGGCCCCCTGGACGAAGGACGCGGTGGATCTCGGCCATAGCCTTGGTGTCCGCCGGCACATGCTCCAGCACCTCCGCAGCCACAATCCGGTCAAAGCTCCCGTCGAGAAATGGCAGGCGGAGTGCGTCTGCGTTGACCACAGAGCCCGATCCTCCCTGTAATACCCGGTCCTCAGCCGCGAGAGCTCCCATCATTCCCCGAACCTCCGTGAGAGCAGTGCGATCCGCATCCACCGCCACCACGCGCTGGCCTAGACACATGGCTTCAAACGCGTGTCGTCCGCCACCACAGCCCATGTCGAGAAGGCGTTCTCCAGGCCCGAGGCGCATCCTTTCAAAGTCGACCGTTAGCATCTCAGACCGCTACGTCCTCATCCCCCGGGCTCATGCCGTACGGATCGAGGCCGTCCTGCGCTCTGCCTTGGACTAGCACCTCGCGGTCCCTGCCACCCCGAGATCTGGCTTGGGGTCGCATCTTCATCTCCGACAGCAGCACGCCGTACTGCTCAGCGGTGCCCTGAGCAGTAGCCTGCCATGTGAAACGGCCCAGCACCCTCTTGCGCCCAGCCTCTCCAAGGCGATCTCGCAGCTCCGCAGACCCAAGAAGGTCGCATATAGCAACTGAAAGCGCCTCGTGATCACCTGGCGGAACCAGCAAGCCCGTCTGCCCGCTCGTCCCCACCACCTCTGGAAGCGCTCCGCCGGTTGTTGCGACGACCGGCACACCGCACGACATCGCCTCGATGGCCGGCAGCGAGAAACCCTCGTAAAGCGAGGGAACTACTGCCAATTCCGCCTCCGCATAGAGCCTGACCACCTCCTCGTCGCTGATCCCACTAACGAAGCGAACCGCGTGGCGAATGCCGAGACGCTCAATCACGTTCTGCGTAGGGCCACCTTCCCGAGGCCTGCCCACGACCACAAGCTCAGCAGGCCGATTTGAGAGCACCTTCGCTATCGCCTCAAGCAGGGGAATCAGCCCCTTCATCGGAACATCTGCGCTCGCGGTCGTCATGATCCTTCCAGGCACCCGCTGGACCGATTCGAGCGGGCGGAACACAGCATGGTCCACCCCAACCGGCACGACGGCCATGCGTAACTTGTCCACCCCCATCTGCGCAGCGATGTCGCGCTTGGACGACTCTGAGACCGTTACCACTCTCGGCAGTTGACGAGCTACCCGCGCCTGCATCCGCAAGAACCCATACCATCGCCTCAGGGTGAGGCGCCTGCGAAAGCTCGCCGCGTGGGACAGCTCGAGATCTCTGTCCACGGTGATCGGATGGTGCAGCGTCTCCATCACCGGCCAGCCATCCCGCACCATCCCGAGAAGGCCGGTCCCCAAGCATTGATTGTCATGAACGAGATCAAACTCCCCCCTCCGCTCAGCAAGGAGCTTCCTTGCCCTCAAGCTGAATGTGAGCGGCTCGGGAAATCCAGCCGCGCACATGATCCCGAACTCGAGCAGGTCCGTCTTCGTGCGGAACTCCCTCAGCCGGGGAACACGGAACGGGTCTGGTTCCCTGTAAAGGTCCAAGCTGGGAACAGGAACGAAGCCAACACCGGCATCGAGCACAGGGTATGGCTGACCAGCAAAGACTACGACCTCGTGACCAAGCGCGACGAGTTCACGAGTCAGATGCCGGGTATAGACCCCCTGCCCACCGCAACGGGGATTACCCCGGTAGACCAGGAAGGCTATCCTGAGCCGCTCCGAAGCATAACCCATGGCCCGAAAGCCTTCACCCGAAAGGCCCTCCAGCGCAAGACGAGAATTCAGTGCTCGAAGCAACGGGTACCGAATGCTGCCTTGAAGTGCGGAAACGCCCACCCCCACCTGGGCGGATTCAGTGCCCTCAGACGCTCAGCGGGTCGCGCCAGCGCACTCCAGGAAAGCGCCCGAAGTCACGATCACACGAGCACAACTCCGCGCCGTGCTCGATCGCAAGTGCTGCAAGGTGAGCATCGCTGGTCAAGTTCCCCGCGGAACCAAACGGGGCGAGAAGCCCTCGCAAGACCTCCGAGTGTCGTTGCGTCGGATGAATGATCATTGCATTTGGCTGATCCAGCCAAGCATCGACTAGGTCAAGCGCCTCGTCGATGGTAAGTGGATCAACGAATACCGACGCCTGCGTGCTCAAGCGGAGGAAAGCTATGATCACGAGCCAGGAAAACGCGACGGTCTCCGTACCTGAGAGAATCCTCGAGAACCAGCTGCTCGCGTCCTCATTGCGAGGCGAGGACGCGTCATACGCGTACAACAGCACGTTCGCATCCAAGAGCTTCACTTACGCAACTCCAGCTTGCGGATAACCTCTCCATCCTCGAGCTCACCTGCAAGGAGAAGAGACTTGTCCAGGTTGATCCCTGGTCGCAAGCCCATCGGCCGCGCGGTTACCCGGAACGTACGACCCCTCGCCTGGGGAGCGGCGAGCCCGGCACGCACTGCATCGTTCAGAACGGTCTTGAACGGTAAGCCTCGGGTTTGCATCACGGCACGAAGCTTTGCCGCAACATCTGGGTCGAGGGTCACCGTCGTTCGCATAGCATGCATCATAGCATCAATGTAGTGCTCATCATGATGCCACAATCGGCAATCACGTTTGCTCCGATAGAGCCGACGATGCCGGAGATGTCCAAACGCCGGCAGATGAATAGCCTGCCTGGCAGTCATTCCGCCTTCCAGCTTGTTCAACAGCTCACACCTATCCAGAAGTGGACCACAGCTGGATATCCTGTCATCGGATGCGACCACCCAGCAGCCTCTTTCGAGCACCGACTTACGAGGCCCGGGTAAATGAGACCACAAACCAATCCGCCTCCCTCGCCGCACGGCGCAGCAGGCAGCACTTCATTGAACACGATGCCAAGAGGTCACTCGGGTGGCGTTCGTCGGCAGGCACCCAGCGTGCCCGATCGGCCCGTGGGTCACGAGGACGGTTCCGGGCGCGGCCATCCCGGGTGAGCCAATGAAATGAACCCGATTTCTGCTAAAACATGCATGTCAAGTAGGCAAGACCTCTTGGGTACGGCTCCCGCGGAGCAACTTGACGAGGTGTGCCGCGGCCAAACTTCGGTCACGGTACAGGGATCGGTTCACCAACTGGAGCGCAGTAGCTGGATTGCCGTACAGTTGTGTAAGTGCTACCCGATTATGCAGAACATGAAGAGGCTATAGGGCTCAACTGGTACGAGGCGGACCCCAACCTCGCATTCATCCTCGATCACTTGATCCCTGAGGAGAAGTACCGCTCGTTCGCCGAAGATCATTCCTGGACCTTTGGCGAGCTCGTTGGCAAGTCACTTGCAGCCCGAGCTGAGCAAACGGACAAACACGGCCCAGTGCTCGTGCGCTACGACCGCTGGGGCGAGGAGATCTGCAAGATCGAGCACCACCCCACCTGGCTCGCGAACAAGGCCGATCTGATCCGCAACGGATTCGTCGGCCTGCCAGCCCATGCTGGCCATCCGGTGCCACATGTGCTCATGTCGTCCCTGTCCTACCAGGTGTGCCAGGCAGAGACCGCTGCCTACTGCGCACTCGGGATGACAGTGGAAGCAGCGGAGATGATCAACCGCTACGCTCCAGACGCAGTCCGGGAGGAGTTCCATCGCAGGCTTTGCTCGCTTGACCCCACCGAGGCGTGGGAAGGCGGGATGTTCCTCACAGAACGCCAGGGGGGCAGCGACGTCGGAGCGAATACCACAGCGGCATTCCCAGATGGGGACGAGTGGCTCATCCGCGGTGACAAGCATTTCTGCTCCAACGTGGACGCGGATCTTTTCATCATCCTCGCAAGACCAGTTGGAGCGCAGCCAGGACCAAAGGGTCTCGCGACCTTCGCGATGCCGCGACGCCTTCCAGACGGATCTTCCAATGCGTTCCACATCAAGCGCCTGAAGCCCAAGCTCGGCACGATCGGGGTGCCAACAGCAGAGGTGACCCTCAGCGGCGCAAGAGCATGGCTGCTTGCACCACAGCATGCACCCGCAGTGGAGTCACTCGCTGACGCAGACGGCTGGGATCCAGCCCGGGACGGCAAGGGCCTGCGCCGCATGATGGAGATGGTGGACGAGAGCCGTTACGGAGTGGCGCTGATGGGCCTTGGTATACAGCGGCGATCGTTCCTAGAAGCTTCCATCTACGCTGCACGGCGCCAGCAGTTCGGAGAGCGCATCGACGCCTACCCACTTGTCAGGGAGACGCTCGTAGACATGCTCGTCGATCTGGAGGGCGGCGCTGCTATGACATTTGAGTGTGCGGCAGCTGCCGACACCGCGGACGGCATCCGAACGCCAGAGTCCGGACTCGCTGAACGCGAAGAAGCAAGCCTGCTCAGACGCATCCTCATCCCTCTTGCAAAGATGCGCGCAACGAGGAACGCCATCAACACCGCAAGCGCGGCACTGGAAGTCCTTGGTGGCAACGGGTACATGGAAGACTGGCCGCTCGCTCGCCAGCTCCGTGACGCTCAGGCAAACACGGTTTGGGAAGGCACCGACAACATCCTCTGCATGGACGTCCTTCGGGCCATGCGCAAGGAAAAGGCACACGCTCCGCTGCTCGCCAGGCTGGAGCGCACGCTCGATGCATCACCGCAGCACCCGTTGCTGGAAGACCCTGCTAACGCACTTTTCGCCGCCCTCGGCTCACTCAACGAATCCCTCGATCACCTTGCGATGGCGCCACAGGACGTCGTCAATCTTCAAGCCAGGAGGTTCGCTGAACTTCTGGCAGACATAGCCGAGGGGACTCTACTGCTGGAAGAGGCGTCGTGGTCGCTTGATCGCGATGGGGATGCGCGCAAAGCAGTCATAGCCCGCAGGTTTGCCAAGAAGAAGTTCGGCTACACGCCTTCCCGCGGGATAACCGACCCGGATCGGACTGTCATTGACCTCTTCGAGCCACTGGTCCGCTACGGGAGGATCGAGCCAGACGCTCTGAGCGGCTCAGCGTAAGACATGACCCGCCCGGGCAAAACGCCAGTTCGGGAGGCCGCCAGGACAGCGGGTGAACGACCAGAAAACGCGGCGCTCAAAAACGCGACACGTAGCTGCCCCGACCCAGAGCCTCGCTGAAGGACATGTCAGCGTCTTCGTCTACGCTCCCACGGACTTCAGTCACCCACGCAAGCCGGTCTTTCAAGATACGCTCCACGCCGTCCTGAAGTGTAGATGAGCTGATTGCACACGAGCTGCACGCACCTTCAAGCATCACCTCAACTACACCCTTATCCGTGTCGGCATCTACGAGCGAAAGATCGCCGCCATCTGCCTGGACCGCCGACCTGATCAGCTCTACAAGCGCGGTCAGCTCCGCCATCCTCGCTTCATCCTGAGCGGACACTGCAGGCTCCTTTCACTTGATCGACCTGATCGCCGGCTTCCAATCCTCCCCTCACCTATTCCACAATAGTCCACAAAGTCCCCCAACCCTGCCAGCGCCAATGGAGCTCGCCTGCTGTCCGGGAACGCGAGCGTAGGCTCAAATACAGCGGGTTCGTGACGAACCTCGTGATCCAGCAACTACTCACCAGATGCTCAGCAACCGCGTCAGGCGTACGTGCTCCACAGACCAATTCCGGACCTCCAGGCATGAATGTGGGTCACTCGAACCCCCCTCTGCGGCGAAGCTGCAGGTAATCAGCGTTGTTGGACAGCTCCACAGCCGACGCAATCAGCGCGCATTTCTTCTCCCGCTTGCGGAGGCTCGTCAGGGGGCCGCGCAGCCGACGGCCGCCACGGGCAACGACCCGACCCTTGACGAGCCGTGGCTGAACACGTCACCAGTCACAATGGGAACGAGCCAGCCGGCCTGCGGCCGGCCTGACCGTGTCCCTTGTCCTGCCGTCGCATCAGCCAGCGCTATGGACAGACATTCGACGAGATCGACCCACACTTATGCCAGAAGACCCCTAAAATCACCCACATTCATGCCTGGAGGTCCGGAAAGGAGAGGCACAGCGCGCAAGGGCTTGAGATCACAAAGCGTGACAAGGTGAAAAAGCTTCGAGACCTTGAGGCTGAGATCGCCTCCTTGGTGACAAAGCGCAAGTCACTGCCAACGCACGTGAGCCTTGTGGACTTCGCCATCCACCGCGAGGTGCTGTGTCATGAGGCCAAAGCGATCATGGATCGGGTCAAGATCTGTGC
The DNA here is from genome assembly GCA_021802485.1 of Actinomycetes bacterium. Taxonomy (GTDB): domain Bacteria; phylum Actinomycetota; class Acidimicrobiia; order Acidimicrobiales; family JAJZXF01; genus JAJZXF01. The sequence continues at coordinate 13,869 of JAJZXF010000016.1, forward strand.
CTACAACGCTGAGGAGTGGATGTTGGACCGTCTCATCCACCACTACGGCAATGCCCACGACGTACGTGCTCTGCTGCGCAGTTTCGCGGAGCTCTCCCGGCAGTGGCGTCGGGGGCACCGCCGGGCTCGCGGAAAAGACTAAGTCCACCCCACTACAGCCGACAGGGACAACGGTGAACAAGCGTCTCCCTTTGCACCTGTATGCGAGCCCGAGTGCACAAAAAGACGTCATGCCCGAGCTTCCTCCCCAGCCCAACCTCGATCACCTCCGGCACCAAGAGCGTCAGCTCCCGCGCGACACCCAGGCAAGCGACCCCGGCGCCCTCCAGCGCATGGGCGCCGGGTCGACACAACTCACCCTTTCCGCCGCACAACTCGCCATCGCCCACGAGTACGGGTGGAGGAGTCCGGGAAGCCATCCGTCACCACGCTCGCGCCCGCCTGGATCGCCGAACGCCCCATGAACCACGAATCGTCGTCCGGCGCCCCCAGCGGCGTCTGGCGTGGCGAAGGCGAGGTCGTGCTCCGCGGGGCAACTGGCCGCGCTTCGAGACGAGATCTCGCCCTGATCGCGAGACGAGTCGTAGCTGCTCCGATGAATGAGTCGGCTCGCCGTCTCGGTGGTGCCAGAAACGTTTGCGCGGCCTGACCCGGGCTCAAGCGGCGCACTCGTGGTAAGGCCGCAGCCCCGACGCTTAGCTCGCCAGGCGAATCGCATCGAGAGAGATCGTCGCGCTCGACGCGGATTCCGCTCAGGGCGAGCTGGAGGATCCAGAGCAACTCGATGACGCGGCGGGCGAGGTTCACGAAACTTGAAGCCACCGTCCGACAGGATCGCCACCCGGATCGTGGCTGTTGAAGCCGAGGAGTCGGTTACTGGACCCTTCAGACGTCACCCCGGGCCGCTGGCTGGGTTCGTCTGCGGTGTCGGTGCAGCTCGGAACCGATTCAACCAGGCGTCGAATTCGACAGCGACGATCCGCTCCCCGGTCAGCCCCTCTGCCTCAGCTGAGGCGAGGAACACCACGGGCGGGCCCATGATCTCGGGGGGAAGGAGCCCGCTCTTGGCTGCCTCGGGCAACTCTTCGGGGATCATGCCGGTGGCGGTGGCCCCTCCCGGCAGAAGGACGTTGACCGCCACCCCGTAGGGGCGAAGGTCCTCGGTCATGATGAGGCTGAGCGCTTCGGCCCCGGCGCGCGACGGCCCATAGGGCACGAACCCGCGCCGGCGCATCGTTTCGTGGTTCATCGACACGTTAATCAACCGGCCCTGTCCCTGAGAGACGAAGTAGCCGGCGAAGGCCCTGGCCACCAAGAAGTAGCCCGTGAGGTTCGTGGAGACCACATCGATGAACTTGTCCTCGGAAACCTCGAAGAAGGGCCTCGGCTCTTCGAAGAAGCGTGGGTTGACGGTGCGCATCCCAATCCCGGCGTTGTTGACCACGAGGTCCACCCTGCCCCATCTTTCGAGTAGCCCGCGGGAGGCCGCCGAGACGGACGCCGGATCGCGCACGTCCATGGGTAGTGCTTGGGCCGCCAGGCCGTCGCCGTTTCGTGCGGCTACCGCCTCTTCGAGCCGGGGCGTAGGACGTGCCGCCATGGCGACGGTTGCCCCGGCCTGCAGCAGGGCATCTGCCATCGCTGCGCCAAGGCCGCTGGTGGCTCCAGTTACCACCACCTTCACGCCAGCGAGATCTGTCATCCGTCCGTACTCAAAGACGCTCGGGCTCGATGGCGGCTAGGTCGCCCATGGCCGGGCCGAAAGTGTCTTCTAGCCACGAAGCCGGATCGTCGCCCACTGGGCCGGTGACGAGGGTGGAAACGCCGATCCGGGCGAGTGCTTGCGCCCCCCGCAGCACCTCGCCAACCCCCGCCCCCGGCGGCAAGGCCCGGTAGCTGGCCGTCACCTCGATCTCGTTGGGGTCCCTGCCAATGTCGTCGCAGTGTCGACGCAAGACGTCAAGTTTGGCGGCGATTTCGTCCGGGCCGCCGAAGATGTTGCAGGCGTCGGCATACCGGGCGACCAGTCGGAGAGTCTTGCGTTCGCCGCTTCCACCGATGAGAATCCGGGGCCGCGGCCGGCTCACCGGTAGCGGACTGCACAGGGTTTCCGCCAGCCGATAATGGCGGCCTTCGTAGGCACCGTTGTCATCGCTCCACATCTGCAGGCATATCTCGATGGTCTCCTCGAGGCGCTCGAAGCGCTCGGCGAGCGCCGGGAACGGGACTCCCAAGCCTATGTGCTCGCGCTCATACCAGGCCGCACCGATACCGAGCTCGGCCCTGCCGACCGATAGGACGTCCAGGGTCGAGACGATCTTGGCCAGCAGGCCGGGATGGCGGTACGTGACGCCGGTCACCAGCAGGCGGAGCCGGATGCGCTCTGTGACCCCCGCGACGAAGCCGAGAGCTGTGTATCCCTCCAGCATCGGATCCTCGGCTGGGGCCATCTGCTCCATCTGGAAGTAATGGTCCATGAAGGACACAGTGCGCACCCCGATTGCCTCGGCCCGCTCCGCCAGGTCCCTCACGCTGACGCCGATCCGAGAGGGGCCGCCCGCCCAGTCGAAGCGGTGAATATGCAGATCCAAATGCATCCGGTCCCTACACCTGTTTCCGGCTCATCCGAGTGTTGAAGCGAAGAGACTCTCCAATGCCTGCCAGTGGCGCTCGGCCGCGGCCTGGTCGTAGTTGGCGTTGTCCAATACAGCGAATCCGTGGTGGACGGGGTAGGTCTCGATGGTGTGGGATACACCGGCCTCGGTCAGAACCTTCTCAAGCCGGTCCTTCTGCTCGTCAGAGAACGACTGGTCCTCGACCGCCCCAGCCACATAGACGGTGGCCTTGATGCTGCTTGCCTTGTGATGAGGGCTGTCGGGGTCATCCTCCTTGGCAATGTTCCCGCCGTGGAACGAGGCGACTGCCGCAACCCGTTCCCCCAGGTGGCCGGCTGCAATGAGCGATAGCCGGCCGCCCATGCAATATCCGGTGATTCCAATGCCACCCGCCTTCTTCTCAGGCAACGAGTCCAAGTAGTCGGCAAAGGCGCGGGCGTCACGGACCGCCATGTCCGCCCTGTAGCTGCCGATCATCGCCATGAGCTTGTCCCTTGACTCCTTGTTCTGGAACGCAGTGGCCATGTCGGGCGGTTCGTACGGGCCGTTACGGTAGTAGAAGTCGGGCACCAAGACGACGTAGCCCAGCCCGGCGAGCCGTTCGCCCATTTGGCGCATGGCATCGCGCATTCCCCCGGCATCGGGATACATGACCACCGCCGGCCAAGGTCCCTGGCCTTCTGGCGTACTTAGAGCCGCCGGGCAACTCCCGTCCGCGGTGTCGATCTCTACAGTGCGTTGTGGCATCGGACGTCTCATCGTTGTCTCTGTCGCCTCCCTTGCACCTCGAAACCTACCCGTTCCCAGCCTGCCCGCGCAACGGGCCGAGTTTGTAAGCTGTCAGCAACCCATCTTGCGACGCGAAGAGCGGAGCCGCACTGCATGGCCAAGACGACCGATTGGAACCAAGAGATCATCGAAGAGTTCCGAGCCAACGGGGGGCGGGTCGGGGGCAACTTCGCGGGAGCGCCGATCCTTCTGCTCCACACCTGGGGAGCCAAGACGGGCAAGGAGCGGGTCAATCCGATGATGTACCTGGATCTAGACGGGGACCGCTACGTGTTCGCCTCCAAAGCAGGCGCTGGCACCAATCCCGACTGGTACCACAACCTGGTGGCAAACCCCGACGTTACCGTCGAGGTCGGTACCGAGACCTACCAAGCTCGTGTTGTGATCGTTCCCCGCCAGAGCAGGGACCGCATCTATGCCGAGCAGGCGAGTCGCTATCCACAGTTCGCCAACTACGCGGCGAAGACGAAGCGAACCATTCCCGTGGTGGAACTCCTCCGCAAGGTGGAGACGTAGCATCGCGGCGATATGCGCACCCTGCGATTGTGGAGACACAATCCAAGTGATTGCCTGGGACTCCAAGATCAATCGGATGTGGGCTGGAAGAGCTTAAGGGCCCGTGCAGCAATTTGAGCGTCCAGCGAAGCGGGCTCATCGGGTCCCCCCGACTCTCGGGCTCCGTCAGCGAGTCGAGGATCACAAGCAACTCGGGGTCTAAGTCGATCTTGCGTTGAGGACCTCCCCCGGGACGGCGTACGCGTTCTGCGAGCACCGGACCCTCTGCTCAGTCCTTCGCTCCTACGATCAGCGTGTTACGACTCATCCCCGTTGCACTAGCGACACGGGCGCCAAGCACCTCCACCATCGACGACGCGAGCAGCCGCCGCTGACGCTCATCGAGAAACGGTGTCGTAAGGGAAAAAGAACCGAGACAGACCTTCTTCACTAAACTCCATACCGATACACCACCGCGCGTAGTAAACCCGCGGGCCGTTAGTGGCGTGCCAGGAGCCATTGGCGCACCTCCCTCGCCGCTTCGAGGCGGTCGGCCCCGCCGAGATCCTGAAGGTCCCCAATCATCTGGGTGGGGTCGGCTAGGGGGAGTTCGACGCCGTCGAGCTCGGCCACCAACGATGGGGTGGCGAAGACCGAACGGTCGGGCCAACAGGCTCCCGAACAATCACGTTGGCATCGGCGATGCCCTGAGCCTCGACGAGTCCGAATCCGTCTAGAGGAAAGTCGGCGACGGCATAGGCGATGACGACGCTGGGCCGTCGCCACGAGGCAACCAGGTCGGGGCCCACGTCGGCCGAGATGACGAAGAAATGCGGCGCTCTGCGTCGAGCTAAGCCGACGGCGACTGCAGAGGGCTGATCAAGGGAGTACAGGTAGCGCGCCGTCCCCCCGGGGCAAAGAATCGCTGCCAGCGCTTGCCCCGTCTGCGATCAAATTCTCGACGGGAAAACCTGCCCAAACCGGCTCAGTTCTGATCCCAGGCGGCGCATTGTAAGGATTCGGGCCATAGCCTATAGCTCCGGACCTCTCCGGCGGAAGATTCTCAGCTACAAATATAAAGACCGTTCAGACTGGTCTCTCATCTTTGGTCGTCTTCTGGTTGCCTGGCTTGATCGACACGCGAGGGAAGACCCGCCTGACCTGATCATCGCTAACCCCACATTCGTAGGCGTGGGAGGCGCGCCCTTTGGCCATACAGAACGAGTCCTCGATGTTGCTGCGGCTGAGGATGCATTAGGGGAGTGGTCGTTCGATGTCGCTAACCCAAGGGTCCTGGTCAAGACCGCCCCTACGGCTAGAACGGCTTGGACCTCTGAACCCGCTAGACGAGAAGCCGCAGCCGACCTACCGACCGCTCTCCGCCTTTCCGATCCCAGAAAAGTCCAAGGGAAGCGAACCCTGTTGTATGATGACGTATGTACCACAGGCAACCAGCTCAACGTCGTGGCTGGGTACCTCATCGATGCAGGCGGTGCGGTCCACGTCGAAGGCGTCGTGCTTGCTCGCGCTACCGCGACCAACGGATCTTGCTCCAAAGAGCTGGCGGATTAGATTGCTTACTTCGGCTTACACGACGTTTCCGCCAAGGCCCGGTTCTGGGCGCTGCTCAGGGTCATGGCCTTTCTGCACTGCACCACACGGTGTGTGTTGCGCTGCTCAGGTAGCGAGCGCTTGTCGTCCCGGAGCTACGTGATACCTCAGGCGCCCAAGTCGTCGCCATCACTTCCGGGGTCGATGTCGAGGCGCATGTGGCGAGTCTCGGGAAGGAATCGCCATACAACCCATATGATCGGGATCGTCGCAATTGCAAGCAAGCTCACCGAGTTCCCGACATTGCCAAGCAGTCCCTCACCGGCCAGGATGCCCACAAGTGCAGGTCCAAGCAGGGAGCCAGTGTTCGCGAAGCCATTCCTTACCCACGCAGACGCCTGAGCCCTTGTCGCAGTGGGAAAGGGCTCTGTGGCGAATGCCGAGAGCACCGGCCCGATCCCCGATCCGAAGAAGACCGCCAGTAGCAAACTTATGAACATCACCACATGAATCGCGCTCTGGAACGCAACCACGCCAGAGATCGCCATTCCGATGACGTATGCAATTGCGGTTGGCCGCCTACCGAACCTCTCCATCACAACACCACAGACGTAATAGCCAAGGGTGCCGAAGGCCGCCGCTGAGATCACGAACTTACCTGCCTCCCCCGAGCTGAAGTGCCGCTGATGCTCGGCGTAAAAGGTCCACCACGCAACGCCTGCGGTCGTCGGAAGCGCCTGGAGAAAGGACATCGTGCCCACCGCCAGCAACAAGCCTCCACGCGGCCCTCGCCACACGGAGAAGACACTGGCCAGCATGTCACGCACGTTGCGCCAGCCGACTCGCTGGCGCCAACCTTGCCTTCGCGACCCGCCTAGCCCGCCAACGTCATGCTCCTGCGAGGCCAAGCTCCGCGCAAGCCGCTCGCGTTCCATGGCCTGGAAGGCAAGCGTCTCCTCCAACCAGCGCCGGGCAAGAGCGATCAGGATGAGGGGCGCTATTCCAACCAGGTAGAACGCACGCCATGAGAGCGGGCTGTGAGCAAGCCCCGCAGCCAGCAAGGAGCCGGCCAGCACGGCGCCGAGTGGTCCCAACAGCAAGAGTTTGCTCAGGGCCTTTGCTCGCTTCTCAGCGGGGAACTCCTCCACCACCACGGTGACAGCTACACCGAACTCAGCACCAATGAATGCTTGTGCCGCGAACTGGCAAGCGGCAAAAGATGCAAGGCTCCACGTTGCTGCGGTCAGGCCAGTAAAGAGCGTGTAGCCGACGATCGACCATGTTAGAACCCTCTTGCGACCAGTACGATCGGACATCCGCACGATGAAGAAGGCTATGAATTGGCCGGCCTGGATCGGGATGTTCGCCACACCAAGCGAGGCGACGCTTGCATGGAATGTGTGCTGGATCTGAGGAAGGAGCAACCCCCTCAGCTGAGAATCGTAGCCGTCAAACAACGCTGACGGCAGGAGCAGCACAAACAGTAACCGCAGATATGCCTGCGAACGCACTGCTCCCGACGGTTCGTTCTCTACCGTCGGAGTCACGAGACTTGATGCTACCGGAAGATCATGCCCGAGTTCGCGCCTGGGAGCATTTGCCCGGACAGAGCACTCACCGACCTCGCTCTCGACGGCTACGTCTTGTACTACCCTCAACTGCGTGGAGATCGGCAAGGGCTACCGACTGCCTACCTGGATCGCGCTCATTGCGCTCCTAGCAGCAATAGCGTTTTCATGGCTCGAAAGTGCTACGCGCACCTTCACGTGGCAGGCTGAAGTTTTCACTGGCATACCGGTAGCCGCGATGTTTGCCTTAGCGATGCTGAACCGACCGAAGCGGAGCGACCTCGGCGCGTGGCTCGCAGGCCTGCGCAGGTCTCTTTCCAGATCCACCAGCACCGCCACGAAATCCGCGGGCCTATCTGCCACACTCGGATCGAGCGGCCCCGAACACGCACCTGAGTTCTCGTCGGGAGCCTTCGCGTCTCGCCTGCGCGAAAGCCTCCTCGTGTGGTCGCTTTGGTGTGCGGCGGTCATAGTGCTCGAACTGGCCGAGCTGTCCTACCTCCCTCGCTCGCAGCACCCCACCTTGAGCTCGATTGTCGAGCCACTACTAGCGGGATCGCGTCCAGTTCACGCTGTGGCTTTCTTCGCGTGGATGTGGGTGGGATGGCTGTTCTCGTCGAAATGGTGACCACGGCCTCGATTGGCATCGTCGCTTGGTGTGTCCTTGGTCTCGTCGCTGTGGGCCTTGAGTTCCTGGCCCGGTTTACGAAAAACGGATTTCTCACAACAGGCCAAGTCCTGCACTACGTCATGCGCTCAACCGTCGGAAGGTGGGTGGTCCTGCTGGGCTGGATGTGGGTTGGATGGCACTTCTTTGTCAGGTAATACCCCGAGGTTTGCAAGGTAATGCCCGCGGGTTTGCAAGCACATGCCTGCAGATAAGCCCTTGTCCCCAGGATGCCCTAGAATTCGAAAGGTGCTCCTGGTGCAACAATGTGAAGAAATAGCGTTTCGAGCCCTATGGGGGGCGTGCTTGAGGCAGCATCTGCCCCGTGAGCCTCGGGGTAGTTGCTGCCATCTCGACGCCTTGGCGCAATGACGCGCTCTTCACGGCTAGGCGCATCTCTTGGGTTGAACTCGGTCCTCGTCGGGCTGCTGGCCGGCTTCGGGCTGTGGGCGCATTCGCTCGCCCTCCTTGCAGATGCGGGGCACAACCTCGCAGATGTTGCCGCTATCACAGGCACATGGGTCGCGGTGAGGTGGGCAATGAGACCATCGACGCAAGCGCGGTCCTTTGGCTACCACAGGGGAACCATCCTTGTGGCACTCGCAAATGCAACCTTGACGATAGCGGTGACCGCGGTCATCGCCTGGGAGGCGGCCCACAGGATCAGCCACCCGGGGTCCGTCAACGCCGTAGCGATGGTGGGCATCGGAGCGGTTGCACTCGCAGTCAACTTGGCGTCGGTCCTCCTCCTGAACGACCGCTCTGAGGATCTCAATATGCGCACGGCCGCCTGGCACATGGCCGCAGATGCCTTCGCTGGCCTTGGGGTCATTGCGGCAGGCGTCGTGATAATGACAACGACCGGCTTGCAGGTGATAGACCCCGCTGTCTCACTCGGGATCGGTGCCGTTATCGTTATCCAATCCTGGAAACTCGTACGCGAGAGCGTTGACGTCCTCTTGGAGTCAACTCCCAGTGATATGGATCTGTCGCATCTCACCTCGGCAATGGAGGCGGTGCGGGGGGTTTCAGAGGTCCATGACCTGCACGTGTGGAGCCTCTCCAGTGAGGTGAGAGCGCTCTCTGCGCACCTCGTGCTTTCCGGGCATCCCAGCCTGGAGGGTGCCCAAGCGGTCGCAGACGAGGTCAAGGGTGCGATATCGAAGCCATTCTCCATCAGCCATGCGACCCTCGAGACCGAGTGCGAGAGATGCGTCGACGCGGCCGAAGATCCATGCGGCGTCGACACCGCCTTGCACGCGAATGCACACAGGAACGAGGTATCGTCTGCACGCGATGATGGTACGGCGGCGGGTTCTCATCAGCGGAAGGGTGCAAGGCGTCTTCTTCCGCGACACCTGTAGGCGAGAAGCGACCCAGCTCGGTGTCGCTGGAGGTGCGAGGAATCTCACAGACGGTCGGGTCGAGGCGACGTTCGAGGGAGAACAAGATGCGGTCGAGCGCTTACTCGAATGGTGCGCCCACGGTCCTCCGAGGGCTACGGTAACCGAGGTCGAGATCTTCGATGAGCCTCCATGTGGGGAAAAGGGATTCGTGATCGCATAAGGCGAGAGGGCTTCGCGGGCGAGTGGTGCGCTATCGTGTTCCGCATGCCGACGACAGCCTGCAGATGGGGAGACCAAGAAGGGAGCGGGGACCCGCACAAGTGAGCTACGACGCTGGAGAAGTGGAGCGGTTGCCAAGATGGCCCTCGTACCCGCCGCGTGGATACCTGGGGCAACTTGAGGACGAGTGCCAGGTGGCGTTCAGATCCGAGCGCTCTTCATTGAGCTTGCAAGACTGCAACTTCTACCACACATCGGTGCTTCGCGACACTACGGTTATCCCTGGCGCGTGGGATCTTAGGGGCGTAGAGAACAGCTACCTCGGCAACCTGGAGGGGCTGGCAGGCGCCCGGGTATTAGAACTCGGTCCTGCGAGCGGACATCTCAGCTTCTTCATGGAAGACAAGGGCGCATCGGTTGTCAGCTTCGAAGTGGGCTTTGATCGAAGCATCGACCTGCTGCCGTCCATACCGCGCACCGACATGCGGGCCGAGCGCGCGCAGGTGATGTCCAGCGCGGTCATGGCTGTGAACAACTCATGGTGGTACCTTCACAAGGATCGTTCCTCCTCGGCAAAGATGGTCTACGGGAACATCTACGAGATGCCAGGAGATCTTGGGGTCTTTGATGCTGCAATCTTCGGCAGCATCTTGTTGCACCTACGCGATCCGTTCATGGCGCTTGAGGAGGCCACAAGACGTACCACTCGGAGTGTTGTGGTAACCGAGCCGTACTACGAGGAGCTGGATGGAGAAGGCGCTAACGTCATGCGGTTTGCTCCGGAGAGTGGGAACAGAGGGATAAGCACCCTATGGTGGAACCTGACTCCGGGCGCTGTCGCTAACATGCTGGACAGGCTGGGCTTCGATGTCGCAGAAACAACCCACTACACCGTAAAGCACCATCTCGGCCACCATCTTGATCAAGAGCCCGTGGATCTTCGCATGTTCACTGTCGTTGGAACCCGTCCGTCGTGAGGCGGAGCGCGGTTCGCTTCGCATTGCCCCGCGCCGCTAAGCAATACCCTCGCGGAGTTCCACAAAGATCGGCACTAGCTGAGCGTGGATGAGCACCTCGTCCTGGAATCGCTTGGCTCGCACTTCGGAATCGACGGCAAGCTGGCAGGTTTCAGGCAAACAAACGGTGGCCATGTGCACGACACCTACATTGCTACATACGAATTTTCCGGCTGCCGAAGACGCTATGTGCACCAGCGCATCAGCCCGGTTTTCGCAGATGTGACAGGCCTGATGTCGAATGTGGTCATGATCTCTTCACACCTCGAAAAGAAGCTTGCGGAACCCAGGCGCAGCACGCCAAGCCAAGGACGGCGCGCACTGCGAGTGATCAAGACGCGCTGGGGCAGGCACCACTGGGAGGACCCCGACCAGAGAGCGTGGCGCACGTTCGAGTTCATCCCAGGCGCTCATTCATGCACAGACGTGGACACCCCTTCACAGGCGTACGAAATTGGCGCCGCGTTTGGAAATTACCTCGCGCTTCTCGACGACCTTGGCACAACGGTCAGCTCCAACACCCACGCAGCAGACTTGACCGCTCGCACAGGCGCTGCCAGCAGCGCCTGTGCGACCACAACGGCCCTCTTCGAGACCATCCCTCGGTTTCACGATCTGGATCGCTACCTCGCGAACCTGGAGAACAGCGTCACAGAAGATGCTTGCGCAAGGGTCACATCAGCTGGAGTCGCGACGACCTTAGAGGAGGTGCTTCGCATGCGCTGGATAGCCCGCGAGGTGCGCAAGAAGATCAGCCTCGGCGACCTTGCCTCACGCCCGGTTCACAACGACTGCAAGTCTGCCAATGTCCTCTGCGACGACATCACCGGTGAATGGGTCTGCGTCATCGACCTCGACACCACAATGAACGGGTACGCACTGCACGACTTCGGAGACATAGCGCGGACTGCGGCAACACCCGCAAGGGAGGATGAACGAGATCCTGAACTCTCAAGGCTCGACCTGACGCTGTTCAACGCGGCAGCACGAGGCTACTTGGAGGCTTGCGCGCATCTGCTTTCTGAACCCGAGCTTGACAGCTTGCCCCTTGGGGCTATCGCGATGGCCTACGAGGCCGCAGTGCGCTTCCTTACGGACTTCCTGAACGGCGACACATACTTCAAGGTGGACTACCCGGATCACAATCTGGTGCGATGCAGAGCGCAGCTCGCGCTTGCGAACTCCATGATCAAGGACGCGGATCGCATGTCAGCAATCGTCGCGAATCTGCAGGCTTGCTGAGCTCGCGTTTTCTCAGAGTTCCCCTGGTCCAAACCCCAGCGATATGTCTGGCCCCGCCCAACCCGGATCTGTCTCGCCGGTCTCGTAACACTCTCTCAGGTGCTCCAGCCACGCGACGCTTCGCGCTAGACCACCGCCGCGATTGCGCGCCAGCCACAGCTCCCTGTGGTGCTCGATCAACGGTGCGAGCTCTCGCGCGAAGTTGCCCCGTTGGGGCGCGGGCAACGAAGAAAGGGTGCCATCGCCCTCCAAACGGGCTATCCCATCTCGTGCTAGCAACGATACGAGCGCGGTAGCGCTACGGAGCTCGTCAACTGCAAGCACCGCGTCTTCGGAACGAGGCTGCGCTGAGTCAAGGCTCGCCACCGCGTGAACAAGGTACTCCTCCACCCTGTTCAGATCTTGGACGCTCAAGCCAGCAGTAAAGCCAACCCCCAAGGCGAGCTGTGGAAAGTACAGGTGCAATACGAGCGTTGAAAGATTAGGAAACTGGCAGCTCAAAAGGTCATATGTGTCTCCAAGCGCAACAGCGGCACCCCCCATCTCCATCGACGGGTCGTCGAACACATGCAACGAGAGCGCAGTTGCAAGGTCGATTGAGCGGTTCTGCTCCCAGCACCACGACACACCAGCTCCGTACGCGAAGCCCGGATAGCTGATTGGCAGATACTGCAGATGCCCCATGTCCCCCCAATCGGTGATCAAGTAGCCTGTCGCTCCACCTCCAAGGCCTTCCTTTGCGGCCTTGCTGCAGTTGCGAACCATGTTCCCAGTCCTACCGAGAATGCTCAGCCAGCTAGAGGTACCCGAGCAGACCCATGCCTCCCTGCCCTCTGCTGAAAGTGCAGCAAGCTTCTCGGCAAACGGATGCCAGTCCTCATAGCCCCACTCGCAGACAACGACTCCCTCTGGAAGCTGCGAGATCATGGACGGGTCGGAGGAGATACGATCGCCCCAGACCAGCATCGTCTTGGTATCAAGCTCATCCAAGGCCCGTAGATCGCGCATCCACGACAGGTACTCATTCGCTGCCTCAGCGGGCAGCTCCCAGGGCTCGTCGAGACCCACATGGAACCTCCGGCTTTCGAAGCAGCTTCCGAGCTGACCAAGGAGGTCTCGCACCAGCGCGAGAGAGCCTGGGTTCGAAGGGTCAAGCGTGCTCGCCGGATGGCTCAGGCCGAACCCATCCACACGCCCCGCTGGCGCGATCGCAAGATCGTGGTATCTCGGATGCCACAGCCAGCGTTCCATGTGGCCGAGGGTGTTCTGGTTCGGCACCAGCTCGACGAAGCGTGCTCTGCAGAATGCGTCCAGGTGCAACACCTCCTCTGGAGTGAGAGCGCTTGCAGCAGCCCAGACCTCTTCATGCCCTTCGTAGGCGAAGGTGTGCTCCATGTAAAGCTGAAGTTGGTTGATCTTCCAGGATGCAAGAAGGTCCACGAGAGACTCGAGGGTGGAAAGCGCTGGGACCTTGTCCCGAGAGATGTCGATCATCACGCCCCTCACCGGGAAGTCGGGCCAGTCCTCTATCCTGCAGCTCGGCAATCCATGCGGGTTGAGGCGCCTCAACTGAGCGAGCGTGCAGCCTCCGTAGAACGCGCCGGCCTCATCGGTCGCAGTGATCACGATCCGGTCACTCGCGACCTCGAGCACGTACCCCTGGCTCCGGCCCTTGCTACGAGAATCAGGAGATGCGTCTATAAGAACTTGCTCGTCGCGATCTTCGACGAGCTCATCTCCAGCCTTCACGGACCGGGGTCGGGGAAGAAGCCCATCCAGCCTCTGCTGCGCGCGCCGCGATCCAGAACTCATGCGATCCTCTCACTATTCCGTGCGATGGCCTCAGCTCCACCGGATCCCGCCAGGGATGGAGCCGTCAAGCGCTTTCGGTACATTATGTAGGTTTCGATTATCGTAGCTCCAACGCGCGCATAAGGTGACATGACGCTGACCCACGACACCCGCACCTCATGACGACCGTGCTGGCGAAGATGCGCCAGCGCGGCGTCTAGAACCCGCGCACCAGCGCCCTTGCCCATGAGGTCCGGACGAACGGCCACGGGGCCAAGCAGGCCGTAACGGTTCACGTCTACCGCGCAAAAGCCGGTGATGCCCTCGTCGTCCTCACCGAGGAACAGTGTCGATCTGTCCAGGGCCTTCATGACCTCTTTCTTCCAGAAACACCAGTGGGCATCCATGAACGCCACAAGCCGGCTGCGATCGGCCTCGGTGGCCAACCTCGCCCCATCACTGCGAAGGCCGTCGAGTGGGTCCAGGTCGATCGCCATGTCAAAGTTCACCTCAGCACGCTCGTAGTGATATCGCTCGAGAAGGCACTGCATCGGTGTCCAGGCGACTGAAACGCCTGGGAAAAGGTAGTACGGGGCATCTGCTCCAATAGTGATCGTGGAAGCACCGGCGAGATCCTGCTCAGCTGCCACAAGAAGAGACCTGCCGTGGCCATTGCGTTGATGAGCGGGGTCAACGACGAGCAGCTTCACAAAGCCGCGGCGCTCACCATCGGGACCCCGGTCCTGAAGAGCCGTAGCTACCACCCCTACTTGCGGATCTCCACGAACACACGCAGGTTCGTCATCAGCAAAGAGGCAACCAAGGAGCTCCTCTGCTCCGGGAGGTTCGGAGAACGCCCTGTCGCAGAGGTCCGCGATCTCATCAACGCGATCGGCCTCCAGAACCGGATGCGGCGTTCTGCCCAGGGGTGCCTCGTGCGACACCGCCGTCGCGGTCCCTTCCACCAATGCCTACGCCAGCACTCTGTGCCCGGCCCAGAGTGGGTCCGGAATCACGCCTTGTGAGACCAGTGTCTCAACCTCCTCACGCACTGCGGTGAGGTCCGCTCCATGAGTCACGCCGATACAACGCCCCTGCGTCGCCAGCACCCGAACCTGCTCACCCAGCGGATCCGCGACCATCTCTCCGACCACATCGGGCAGGAGCAACTCCCTGCCGTCTCTCTCGCCTCCGGCCGCGATAAAGCGGTCGAACGCAGCTTGCAGCACGCTAAAGATCGACGGCAGGAAACCCCACATGTTCACCGATACGAGCTCGTCTCCCGTAAGGGAGGCCTCGGAATCATCCGTGACAGCACAGAAGCTGCCGTCACCGGCAACCGTGATGGTGCGCTCGGTAATCGCTACCAGGAATCCCTCCTCGCTCTGTTCGCAAATGGCCCTCTTCACAGGACCCTGGCCGACAATCGTGTTACGAAGCCGGAAGCCCACGAGCGCATGGGTACGCACCTCGTCGGGAGCGCGACAGAGGTGCTCATAGAGAAGGCGATACGAGGCGGTTCCGTACAAGTCGTCTGCGTTGACCACACCGAACGGAGCGTCTAGGAGGGCACGAGTCGACAGCACTGCCGGGGCTGTGCCTAGGGGCGCGCGACCGCCAGCAGACCCCTGGTCGCCCGGAGCACCATAGGCAAGCGAAGCTCTTGCAGCATCCTGGCGAACCAGCTCCACATCGAGATTGGTTGGCCAGCATCTCTTGACGTGGTAGCCAAGCGTAGCTTCGATCTCTGGCCGGACGACTAGGACTACCGAGCCAAACCCTGCGTCTATTGCGTCGCGAACAGACAGATCGATGATTGCCTCCCCACGCGCTCCTATTGGCGCCAACGGCTTCAGGCCGCCGTAGCGACGACCCAGACCCGCAGCCAGGATCACGAGGACAGGTCTTTCAGATTTCATGGGGTAACGCCTCCTTGTGAAGCTTCTCGAATACTCTAGAGGACAGCACCGTTCAGCAATTGCCAACAACGTTGCACCGTCAAACCCGAGCATGCCAGCTGAGCAAGAAACAGCTCGTAATCTGCACATCTCGCAATCCCAAGTCCGAAAACGCCAGGAACGTGCTTCGACAGCGCAGGATCCGACAAAGTGCCCGGCGTCGCGAAACCTCTTGTAGGCCATCCAGCCGGCGTTGTAAAGAAAATAGCCGAGTGCTGTGTCGAGGTCCTCGGTCTTGTTGGCGGGGACATCAAGTGCCCTCGCTGCCGCGGGGATCGCCGGGATGTCACCGTCGTCGAGCTCATCTTTGCGCTCTGCGAGTCATACCGCTCGCGTCGACTACCTCATAGAGGCGCACCTCGCGCGTCGCGCGCTGAGCTCGAACCGGGCAAGCCCCGCTGCGAGGCACCTTCTCCCATGACGTAGCTCTCCAGCGCGAAGTGGTCCAGGCTCACCGCCCGCTCGGAGCAGAAGAAGCGTCGCATCTTGTTGACCTGGGCATCGACAGCGTCACGTGAATCGCCTCGGCGAGGTGAGGCGATTCAGATGCGGCCTTCAGCCCCTCGTCTTTGCTCGTGCGAGGCGGATGTTCACCCCTGCCAGCCCCACATTGCCCTCGGCTTCTACGCGGCTCTTCGCTGCCCTGAAATACTCCGTCGCCATGCGCAGTGCTTCCACCTCCGCCGCAGACAGCATCAGGCGCTTGCTCTCGCGTCCCTGCTTGTAGCTGAGCACCGTCGACTCGCGAAGCTCTTCGCCGCTCACTCAGTGACAGTTCGTCTTCCCGCACTTCCTGCGGTTAACCAGAACCGTCTCCCTCACCATCTTGGGAAGCCCGCGTAGCCTGTGACCAGTCACCACGTTTCATGGCCTTACACCTCGTGTCTGATGTCCAACGGATGTCAACTTCTCCCACGCGAGCACCCGAAAGTGTTGGATTTCCGAGGTGATCAGATCGGGCTGTCGGCTAATACAGGCCCCTGCACAGGCACATGGACAATGGTGTAGCTGGCGTGACTCCAGTAGAACTGCACCCGTCGCCGCTGTGATCGCGAGCTCCGGCGCTGCCATACCATCGCAAGCCGATGCGCTCAGCGTCTCCGCCGCCAGCGTCGCGAGGTGCTCTAGCTCGGAGGCGAACTGTGCTTGGAGGTCACCGACGAGCCCCCTTTTTCGGGCACTTGTGACACATCCGTAGGCGGGTGTCCGGCTGCGCACAAGCGCGGTTCGCCTTACCGCAGCGACGGTGATTCTCGGTGATCGAGCCCCGCCGGAAATCGCCGATGGCGCTGAGTCGTCGATAAAGCTCGGCTCCGCGCTCCTCCAAACCGACAAGTGATTCATCCATGCATTCTTAGCCTCCTCATCCCTACTGAAGGCACCTGATGGGACCTACGTTTTCGTCGCAAACCCGCTCGCAACACGCTCGCGGCATCCACTACCCGAGCGAGGTGTGGTGGTACGCTCGACACGTGAACGACACTGGACGCAACGACCCGTGTCCATGCGGCAGCGGGAGCAAATACAAGCGGTGCTGCCTAAACGCGCGCGACGCGGCCGAGCGGGACCGACTTGAATGCGAGAAGATGTGGGCTCGTATGCAGCGCTGGGCGTTCGACCGCTTCGAGCAGGAGCTCGGCCCAGCGCTGGTCGAGCACCTGAGGAGTCGAGGGGTCGGAAGCGCGGCCAATCCAGCGAACGACGACGACATGTCGCTGGCTTTGGGCTGGCTGCTGATCGACCGCCGGCTCGCGTGCGGCGATACGCCCGCGCGCCTCTATGCTGGGCTGCCTGAGCTGCCCGCACGAGAGCGGTGGCTTGCTGAGCGGGTTGCCGGCAGCTGCCTCGGTGTGCATCGCGTGATCGACGCCGAGCCCCGCGCCTGGATGGAGCTGGAGGACGTCCTCACCGGAACGCGCTCACGCGTGGACAGCCCGAATGTCTCGGAGATCGCTGTACGCTGGCACGTCCTCATCTGCCGGGTGGAGCGCGGTGGCCCGGTGCCTGTGCTGTGGGGCGGGGCCGCCTTCTACGAGCCGAACGACGAGGTCGAGATCCTTGCTGAGCTGCGGCGAATCGCGGAAGCCAACCGCCTGGGCACCGACGCGGCCGGACTGGCGGCCGCGCTCGACGCAAGCGCGCGAGACATGACGTGCTTTGTGCCACCCAGCCGCCTGGCAGAGCGAACCATCCATACTCTCGAGGGCGATCCGGTGACTCTTGGGGAGGCGACCTGGCGGCTGCGCGACCGGGCCGCTGCGTTACGCACGCTATGCGACATGTCGGAGCTCGCGTTGCGCCCAAGGGACAACGATAGGGACGACTACATCTTCGACTGGCTGACCAGCCGCCGGGATGTTCTCGCGCTCCGGCCGGTGCTTCCCCCGAACGCGGTGGTCATAGAAGACGGGCTGGTGGCCCTGGACGAGCGAGGCGAGTTCCAGGACAGCGACATCACCTCCTTTGGCACCTTCACCGTGCGCGGGAAGGTCCTCGAGTTCTCCTGTCTCTCAGCGCAGCGCCTGGAGCGCGCCGTCGCTCTCGTCGAGCGGAGCCTCGGGCCTCTCGCCACGGAGCCAGAGCGAGGTCTTCGCTCCATCGAGGAAGCTCGGGAAGAGCCCGACGATGGACCAGCTGGTGAGCGCGCCGAGACGACCTCGCGCGAGCGGCGCGTCGGATCCGCTGACGCGCCCGACGAGCGCGTCCAATTGCTCTATTATCGGCTCTGGATTGACGACCCCAACCCGCATCTGGGCGGGCTCAGCCCGCGCGAGGCCGCCGGGCGCCCGGAGCATCGCGAGCAATTGGAGCGGCAACTGCGCATCCTGGAGCATCGCAACGCCCTCAATCGCAACGACCCACACCCTGGACCGGAGGTCGCCTGGCTGCGCGGTGAACTGGCGCTCGACTGCGAGCCGGTAACGCTATAGCGAGTTCTTTTATCTGCTGATTTGCTCGCGGCTGTCACAAGACCGGGCAAGCGCCTGTGGGGAGGCAGTGGAGAAATACCGCCGCAGCGACTCGCCGCCTGGACTTTTTCGTCTTGGAGGATGGCGGGTCCACAAGGTCTGCCACCAGTTTTGCCAGGAACAACGACTCGGTCATGGCCCTTGGCGTCCTCTACCACTTGGCCTTGCGCTTCATCGAGTGGGTCAGGCTCTGCCAAGTAGACAGGCCAGCCAGTACTTAGCGGGACTTCCCGGGCTCGCGAGCGACTCCGGGCTCGCTAGCGACACGGTGGCGTTGTCGCAGGGCAGTGGTGGGTTTTCGCCTGTCGGGTTGTAGTACCTAACTCACTCCTTCGGGACGTAGGCGTCCAGGTCTAACAGGTCGTAGAGGCGCCGCTGAGTGGCGTCGATCTCGGTGAGCATCCGCTGGGCGCGAGGCGCCCCCGCTCGCCCTGCTAGAGCATGATGGTCTCTTCGATGCTCGCGAGCGTGTCAAGCAGTTCCCGGACGCTCATTTGCAGCCCCCTATGCGGTCGGCTTCGCGAACCATAAGTCTTGCGACAGCAAGGGCGAGCACGCAGAGAAGACGTGCACGCGGATCGTGGACTCGCTGAAGTGGAACATCGGCGAGAACGGACGGCCGCTGGAATTGGCCGTCCTTCATCTGGCAGAAGTCGGCCTCGACAGCTTCTTGGGATCGGTAGTCGGCGACGATCTGAGCGGTCGAGGCCTCCTCGGGAGTCTTGTCGCTAAAGAGGATCCGCTTGCCGAAGATATCTTCTTCGAGCGCGCTGCGGGCGCTCGCGCTGGTAGCAAAGCCAAGGCGTAGCTCGGCTGGGTTGTCGCCAGCGAGCGTGGTCTGCACCACCTGGGCCACTCAGCGTGGTGCCATGATCGCGGCGATCTCGGTGCTTCGACCAGATGCTAGGGTTGAAAAAGTGAATCGCGCGACTCCTGGGAAGACAGTTCCCACCGAGCCTGCCCCGCCAATCACCAATCGAGTCCTAACAAGCCAGCTCACGGACCCAATCGAGCCGGGAATCGTAAGTGACAAGGATGCGAAGGCTCGGCACCGAGAGGTCCTGATCGTTTTCTCAGGCCTAATGCTGGGCATGCTTCTGGCCGCTCTCGACCAGACCATCGTTGCCACAGCACTTCCAACCATCGTCGGTGACCTTGGGGGGCTCTCACACCTCGCCTGGGTGGTCACCGCGTATCTCCTCACAGCGACGGCATCCACCCCTCTGTACGGAAAGATCGGCGACATGTATGGCCGCAAGCTGATCTTCCAGGTCGCCATCGTGATCTTCTTGGTCGGCTCAGCCCTTTCAGGGCTCTCGGCCAACATGACTGAGCTGATCGCGTTCCGAGCCTTCCAGGGTCTCGGGGCCGGTGGTCTCATGGTGGGCTCGCAGGCGATCATCGGGGACATCGTCTCACCCCGCGAGCGGGGCCGCTACCAAGGTTACATGGGGTCGGTGTTCGCTCTAGCAAGTGTGGCCGGCCCCTTACTCGGAGGCTTCTTCGTCGACAACCTCTCTTGGCGCTGGGTCTTCTACATCAACCTTCCCATCGGCATCGTCGCTCTATTCGTGACGAGCGCAGTTATGCACCTTCCCAAGAGGCGCTCGCCGCACCGTTTGGACTACCTGGGAACAGCGCTGCTCACCGCCGCTGTAACCAGCGTAATTCTCCTCACGACATGGGCGGGCACCGAGTATGCCTGGCTCTCTCCACAGATCATCGGCCTCGCAGGTGCAAGCGCTATCCTGCTCGCGTTTTTCATTCGCACCGAGCGGCGAGCGCCCGAGCCTGTGCTTCCGCCACATCTGTTCCGAAACCAACTCTTCGACATTGCAAATGCGGCTGGCTTCCTCCTCGGCTTCGTCATGTTCGGTGCGATTGTCTTCGTCCCGCTCCTGCTACAGGTAGTCTACGGATCGAGCGCGGTCATATCTGGCCTCCAGCTTCTCCCAGTGATCGGGGGAATGATGATCACCTCCATCGTCTCGGGAAAGTTGATCACCAAGCTTGGGACCTACCGCATCTTCCCTGTCATCGGAACGGCGCTGGTGGCCCTTGGCATGTACCTGATGTCGCTGCTCACCCCGCACTCCAGCTATACCGTCGCGGCAACTTACATGCTGGTCTTGGGCCTGGGAATGGGCCTCGTCGTCCAGGTGCTAGTGCTCGTGGTGCAAAACGCCGTGGAGTACCGGGACCTCGGGACCGCAACGTCGTCCTCTACTTTCTTCCGCACCATTGGCGGATCCTTTGGCGTGGCGATCTTCGGAGCCATCTTCTACAACCGGCTGGCAGTGAACATCCCCCGCGCACTTCCCCCGAGGGTACGCAAGCTGGTGCACGTGTCAAGCCTGCAAAACCCGGCCCACCTTCGATCACTTCCCCCGAGAATTCACGAGGGCATCATCCTCGGCTTCTCCCAGTCGCTACACACCGTGTTCCTCTGGGCCGTTCCTCTTGCGTGCATCGGGTTCCTGATGGCTCTGCGCCTGAAGGATGTGCCTCTACGAGACTCCGTGGATGCAGAGCTCAAGCATTAGAAGCAATAGTCGGCCAGTTCGACCTGCACCGTACTGATCCCCGCGCATGGGGCGCTCGGACCAAGAGGCTGCGTTCACTGGCGCAACATGACGGCTCGCTTCGATCTCGTCGAGTTCCTTCTCGAGCTTGCCCACGAGATCTTCCACAGTGCCACGGAAATGGGCCAGCGCGAGATCAAGACGAAAGTCGAAAGCCGGCGCGACCTTCAGACCGTTGCGAACCGTCGTTGGCTTCTCCCGATTCGACACCGAAAAGGTCGTCGAACCTTCGCCTTCAAAGTGCTGGAATCCGATCAATTTCGAAAACTGACACTCCCGCGTCTGCTTCCTTCCTTGGAAGATCACCCGCGTGTTCGTCAACCAAAGCGTTCCGGAATCAATCGCTGTCGGAGTGGCCTCACCTTGAACATAGTGACCCCGCGTTGCCCCAACGCGATAGCGCACTGACCGACCCTGCAAGCTCCCAACCGAGATCGATACGCCGGTCGATGCGCCTTGCCAGTGCCCTGGACCACGCCCTTGCCCCACGAGCAAGGCTCCTGTTGCCGTAAAGAACACGGTCTCGCCGGATCCAAGCATGATCTCGTCCGAGCCGGAGCCCTGTTATTCTCGGGCTGCATGAACCAGCTCCGTGTACCAGTCCCGTTGCTCTTCCCATTGGGCAAGTGCGTGCTGGTACTCCTCGACCACCTTGCTTTGGCTTATGCCCTTCCCGCCTGGCCCTCTTCGCCGTTTCCAGAACATGTCATCACCTCCCACCCGTGATTCCAATACTCATTCACATCACACCAGCACGCCAGCGGGCAACGCGAGCGCGCTGCAGGCAGCTGGCCTTGGTGAGAAAAAAGCAAGCCACACCGCGCTGGCAGCAATTCACCTATGTGACCTACACAAGCATTTTGGTTCCGTAAGAGCAGTTCAGGGCGTCAACCTGACTATCCGTCCCGGAGAGGTGGTCGCCTTCCTCGGCCCAAACGGCGCCGGAAAGACCACGACGATCGACATGATCCTCGGGTTGTCCCGTCCAAGTACCGGACAGGTCGAGGTTTACGGCCTATCGCCAGAGCAGGCCGTAAGTAGGGGATTGGTCTCGGCCGTCATGCAGAACGGCGGCCTCCTGAAGGACTTCACGGTCGAAGAGACGGTGCGCTACATATCCAAGTTGTTTTCCGCTAGCCGCCCTGTAGCTGAGGTGCTCGAACGCGCTGGGATCGCTGGTATCGCAGGGCGCATGGTCTCCAAGTGCTCCGGAGGAGAGCAGCAGCGCTTGCGTTTTGCCATGGCACTACTGCCCGACCCTGATCTGCTGATCCTCGACGAGCCAACCCAAGGCATGGACGTAGAGGGCCGACGGGACTTCTGGAACGCGATCCGCAAGGACGCCGCCAAAGGACGCACCATCCTCTTCGCCACCCATTACCTGGAGGAGGCCGATGCCTACGCAGACCGGATCATCCTCATACGCCGCGGCGAGATCGTCGCCGATGGGACGGCTGCGGAGGTAAAGGCCATGGCGTCGGGACGTACGCTGCGAGCAACGCTCGCAGGTGCGGACGCAACGAGCCTGAAGGGCATTCCCGGCGTTGAGGAGGTCAAGCTGCAAGGCGACACGGTCATAATCAATTCAGCGGATACCGACAGCGTCGCCAGGTACCTGCTAAACGAGACCGATGCCCGTGACCTGGAGATCACCGCCCGCGGCCTCGAGGACGCGTTCCTCGCACTAACAGGCGACGAAGCTCACGACATCGGAACCGCTCCTACACCAAGGGGTGCCCGATGACATCCACCCAGGCAACTACTACCAGCCCTGAACGCTCCACGCCGCCAATCGGCGGGTTCAGCCTCGGAATAGTTCGCTTGGAGGTTCGCCGCCTCCTTCGCAACCACCGGACCGTGATATTCACGATGGTCACGCCAGTCATCTTCTTTCTCATCTTTGGACTGAACAGCGCCTACGCAGACCGGCGGGTGGGGCACGGGAACGTGTCGGCATTCATCATGGTCTCCATGGCTCTCTACGGCGCCGTGATGGCGAACACGAGCGGCGGAGCGATGGTCTCGCTCGAACGGGCGCTCGGCTGGAGCAGACAGCTACGTGTAACACCGTTATCGCCCACAGCGTACATAGCGATCAAGATGCTCACCTCGATGGTGCTTGGATTCACTTCCGTCCTCGTCGTCTACGCGGCGGGCCTTGTCACCCACAAGCCGTCTATGCCACTCTTCGTGTGGATCTCAACCGCTCTCTGCGTCTGGGTCGGGTCGCTGCTCTTCGCTGCGTTCGGGCTCTTCATCGGTTACCTGCTCCCTTCGGAGAACGTGATGCAGGTCATCGGGTTTTCTCTCATGCTGTTCTCGTTCGGCGGCGGGCTCTTCATCCCCCTCAGCCAATACTCGCCCGCGCTGCGTAGGGCGGCCGCCTTCACCCCGCTTTACGGGCTCAACCAGCTCGTGCACTACCCACTTACTGGCGGGGGCTTGGACTGGACCTGGCCCACAAACCTCCTCGCATGGCTCGTGATCTTTGTGGGCGGGGCCGTATGGCTGTTCAGGCGCGACACCGCTCGGGTCTGACCCACTCACCGACCGGGCAGGGTCAGATCGCCGCCCATGGCGGCCCTCGTCTGCGCCGCCCATTGACGAGCCCCCGCGTGCGGGAGAAGAAATGCGCGCGAATTGCGTCGGCTGTAGAGTTGTCAAACAGTGCTGCTGATCTGCGGCTTCGCCGCGGAGGGGGTCCGAGCGACCCACATTCATGCCGGGAGGCCCGTTTTTTCACTCAATCCGGCCCAGAGAAGACCCTGGTCAGGGCTGTGAGCCAAACTCGGTTCCGGAGGTCTGAGCCCTTGGAGAAGCTCAGCAGCCGGTAGTTCTTCTTGCACGTCAGGAAGCGCACCTTCATGCCGTTGGACCTGTTGGTGCGAGCGGTCTTGATCGCCTCGTGCAAGTCGTGGGCAATCGCTTCGGGATGTGGACATGGAGAGCGCGCTGTTCTCGCGACAAGGATGTCAGAAATGCTTGGATGTCATACTTGCCTGGATTGCGCTTAGCTTTCCACTCGGCATGCACCCAATCGACCGCCTAGTCCCAGAGACCAGCTGCAATGTGGTGAGCGTCGTGGGCTCGTCGGTGGTCAGGACCTGACAAGGTAATCGGGATGATCGCTGTGCGTGTGTTTGACACCTCACAGATATTCTCTCATCGGGGTGTGACAGCCAGGCTTGTTCTGACGCCATGACGGCGGCCTTGACCCCTCCTTTGGGAAGGGGATTGCGGCAGCATGGGGTTCAAGCCTCGGAGAACTGCAGGAATGGATCCGTGCGCTTGGTCCGTCTCGGCGCGGGCGGTGACCTGATCAGACCCGGATCACCTCGACACCGGGGATGGCCTCATAGTCATTGTCCTGGGTGACGACCGGGATCTGCTCGACAATCGCGGTGGCAGCCACAAGCGCGTCGAGGATCGGGACCCGGCGACCACCAGTGCGCAGGGCCGCGACGATCCGGGCGAACTGACGCGCCACCTCGGCATCTATCGGCAGCGGATCCCAGGCTGACTCCACGGCCGAAAGCGTCGCCAGTCGCGCCGAGCGATCATTGTCGTCGGCCATGAGCACGCCAGCGGTCAGTTCGGCCAGCGTCACCACCGACACCTCCGTCTCGGTGACGATCTCCATATTGCCAAGAGGCCGACCCGACTCCGTGGCGATGAAGAACGAGGTGTCGAGCAGAGCCCTCACAGGTCGTCGGTCGTTTCGGCCAGCACGCCCCGCACATCCTCGAGAAAGCCGCGGTCAGCGGCGTAGCGGGAAGCTATGGCAAGCGCCTCGGCCGCCGGCACGGTCCGGCGGCGGCGAAGTGGCACGATCTCGGCTACGGGACGCCGATCTACCGTTACGGTCAACCGCTCGCCAGCTTCGACCCGACGAAGCACTTCGCTGACCGTGTTTCGCAGGTCGCGGACGGATATCGAGCTACCCATGGAATCACTGTAGCATATATAGCCACATGTGGACCGGTGGAGAAGGCGACCTCCAATCCGAACCTCGCCGACTTGCGGATCCGCTCCAGCGTACCTAGGCATTCCTAGGCGTCCGTGTCCGTGTCCTCTCGTTTTCGCTCTCCAGCCGCTGAGTCTCCCCCGAGCACGCCGTGTGCTCAGGACTCTGCGAGTCGGTGGCATCACCACCTCCCACGACGAGCCGGGGACCTTCGTGGTTTGCTTGGAGTCCTGCCGTGAGCGGTAGCTCCGTTATCAACACACGCACCCAGGACACCGTTGCCGGTGGTCCCCAGTGGGACGATACGTGCTCCAACTCGGCCTTCCTTTCGGCGACAGAACCTCTCGTCCAGGATCATCTTCACCTCGCTGTAGTGGGCAAAGACACTGATCTGTCGATCAGTGATCCTGGATTTGAGGTTCGTGGCGGCAACGTGGTCTGCATCACCTGGTGAGTTGCGATCCCAATAGGGGTTGCGGCAGTGAAACGTGTCCCCACTGCAGTTGTCGGATGAGACATACCCGCAGGTCAGCTCTGGCAGGTTTGGCTGGTGTAGGCCGCGGTGACCGTTTTGGCATTGACACCGCCGATGCTCGCATGCACTACCATGCGACCTTCGTTCTCGGAACGCATCCAGGTGGAACATATCCGAAAGAGCTTCTTCGACTTAGTCTTTCCTTGCAAATGCAAGAGATCTTCTATCGCCACCAGTACCTTTGGGCGTTGCGACGGGTCCGCTGGAGCCTTCCCTCTTGCTCTTTCCTGTTGCCTATCCCGTAGACGACCTCTTTTACCGCCTGGCCAGACA
>JAJZXF010000101.1 GCA_021802485.1 Actinomycetes bacterium
CAGCATGTGAGGGTCGTCTGCGGCCTTGACAGTTTCCTCGTTGGCGACGATGTGGGCGTCCATGCGATGGATTCCATCCTCGCGCTCTGTGTCGTTGTCGTGATCAAATGACCTGTCGCCCAACACCTGAACCGCGGACGCCTGGAGTTGCTGGCGGTTTGTCTGCGGAAGATCGGGAACATCATCGAAGTAGGTAAGGGCCTTCAGGGCTTCCGATGGCTGGAACGCCTCGCCGAACAGATGCCGTGCGCCGTCTAGGCCGGCAGAGAGTGGGACGCCGGCATCCAGCAAGGCAGAAATATCGAGGTAGTCCTTGGCTTGGGCCGGTTGCAGTATCACCTTGAGCTTGTGAGCCAGCAGATCGACCGGTGAGGCGACCAGAATGACACCATCACTGGTGAGATCCGGCTCAGCTACAGCGTCGAACCCGGTCCCGAAAAAGGACACCTTGACTCCGCGAGAGAACACGGTGAGAGTATCGGGCTCGTCTTGGATAGCTAGGCCGGAGCCGACCAGCTGGGGCATTGCTGCCCGCAGCCTGTCTGGGGTGAAATGCTATGTCCATGGCGATACGTGGACGCGCAATACCAGACCTCCCGAGGTAGCGGGAACTCTGGTATTCACAGCGGCTATCCGGTCTTCGCTGTCAAGATGCCCTGGACTCGAAGCGCCCTGACCCGCCGTACGAGCCGCTTCTACTCGACCGCGGTGTCGTGGCGACCGCTCCGAGCTGCAGACGCCGGACCCCATCAGCATTTCATGCCTCGCAGGTGGCCGCAAGGTCATGGCGACTTTGTTGAGTGGTCGGGACCCGAAAAAATCGAAGTCGATCGATTCCCGGTTGCCGTATCGCAAAGCGATGGCGGTGCCGCCGTGGAGCACCAAGCAAAGATCGACGGTCGGAGCGAGCAACGGCCAGAGTGACCTTTGCGCCGGGGGCAGAGATGCCAGGTGAGGGGCGAAGCTAGTCACTGAGCCGTCGCTGTGGTGGTAGTGGAGGCTGCGCACCCAAGGGTGTGATTCCCAGCCGGTAGTGCCAGAACGACCAGGACTTCGGGCGGAACCAACCGGCCTGTGCGTTGGTCAACACGTTGCGAAGCACACCCTGATCGAAGGCGTCCTCTACGTCGCATTCGTCGTCCCAGTCGCCAAGGTCCATGACCTGCGCGATGAGCCGCTCCGGCCGCGTAACGGCAACCTCGGGTGGCTCCCACCAGACGTAATGAGCGAGTTTGGCAAGCAAGTCTCGTTGGTCGTCTTTCAGATCCACGGGATCCATTCTACCGCTCAGCTTTTGTTCGCGATGGCCCGGATCGAGGTCACGACCGCTGTGGATCAGGTGTTGGGCAGTCAATGGAGCCTCTCGTGGTGGGAGGCAATCTTCTATGGAGAAATATCCACGAGTAACTTGTGGGATGCCACATAAGAGTAGCCCACAAGATGCGACACCCTCCGTGCGAGGAGCATCCCGTGGTCACGCAATGGCTGGTGATGGCCGAACACGATAGCGCCGGGCTGTGCGTTGGGACGCTGGCGTGGTGGCCGCTCGACAAAAAGGCCCGGCTTTCAAATCCCGGGTTTCCCGCCGGGAACCCAGTCGGTCACCGCAGGTCTGGTAGGTTCAACAATACCCATTGAACTGTACGTACGGTTTTCCCCGCATACAGCTCACCGACGGTCTTCCAAGAACCGCTCTGCAGTTGTCGTAGGTTATCGGCGGGCTTATGCCCGTCTGGATGGTTGGACCGGTCGTGGATTCAGTGCTGCGCGATCGCCTGCCACACGCACAAGTCCAGAGGCTTGCGGGACAATCGCGAAAACCGCGGTAGGACAGAGGCGCTGGTAGCACGAACCTTTAGAAATCTTCTGCCGAGGCCAGGGCACCGCCCAGGTCTTCGAACCCCGCCCAACGTCGGACGACCCCTTGGATGGCTAGATGTGGATAGCGTGGCGCCTTCTCATCGTGGGTGCTTGGTGACGTTATTGGCCTGCAGGTTCGCGCCTGAGCAAGTCTGCAACTTGGAATGCGAGATCGATTGCCTGGCGTGCATTGAGGCGGGGATCACATGTTGTCGTATACCTGAGGTGGAGGTCGTCCTCGCCGAAGTCGGTGACCCCCCCGAGGCACTCGGTCACGTCGTCACCGGTCAACTCGATGTGGAGGCCCCCCGGCCACGATCGAAGCCTGCGATGAACCGAGAAGTAGCCTGAGACCTCAGCCAGGACGTCCTCGAAACGCCTCGTCTTGCGCCCACCAGCGCTCGTGATGGTATTCGCATGCATAGGGTCACATACCCACAGTACCGGGTGTTCTTCGCTCCTTGCGGCCTCGATCAGCGGTGGGAGAAGTGTCTCCACCTTTGATGCTCCGAGCCGGGTTATGAGTGCAAGCCGACCCGGAACCCTGTGGGGGTTCAGCCGATCACACAGTTCGAGAACATCTTGAGGGCTAGCGTCCGGTCCCACCTTGCAGCCGATTGGATTGTGGATCCCGGATACGAAATCGATATGCGCACCATCGAGCTGGCGGGTTCGCTCGCCGACCCACACCAGGTGTGCAGAGCAGTCATAGTAGTCACCGGTGAGGGAGTCCAGGCGGGTGAGTGCCTCCTCGTAGCCGAGTATTAGCGCTTCGTGGCTCGTCCAGAACTCAACCTGGTGGAGATTGGCTTCGGTGTCGGTGTCGATCCCGCAGGCAGCCATGAATTTAAGCGCTCGATCGATCTCTGAGGCGATTGCCTCAAAGCGCTGGCCTTGGCTGCTAGCGGCGACGAACTGCTGGTTCCAGCTGTGCACCTGCGCAAGGTCAGCGAACCCGCCTTTTGTAAAGGCACGCAGCAGATTGAGAGTGCTGGCTGACTGGTTGTAGGCGGTTATTAGCCTTGACGGATCGGGAACACGTGCCTGCGCTAGTGGCGCATCGTCGTTTACCATGTGACCCCTGAAGGCATCGAGTTCAACGCCTCCAACAACTTCGGTTGCCGACGAGCGTGGCTTCGCGAATTGTCCTGCGATACGGCCAACCTTGATCACAGGGACCCCTGCACCGTAGGTAAGCACGATTGCCATCTGGAGGATGACCTTGAGGCGGTCTCGGATGGTGTCTGCGGTGAAATCGGTGAACGACTCCGCACAGTCCCCAGCTTGTAGGAGGAATGCCCTGCCTTCGACAGCCCGGGATAGCGCGCTGGATAGCCTTCGCGCTTCGCCAGCAAATACAAGCGGAGGCATAGTCGCGAGTTCTGCCTCCGCACGCTTGAGACGGTCGCGATCAGGCCATTCAGGTTGCTGAGCAGCTGGCATCGTGCGCCACCTCGCTGGAGACCAGGAATCTGGAGTCATGTGAGTCGTTCCCGCATGTTGTCGATCATCGCGGTCGTTCGCGCTTGGACCTTTCTGAAGAGCATTTGGCTTCACGGTGCCAGCCTACGCGTTTGCGACGTAGTGTCATTACGTGGAAGCTTTACACCCATTCCGTTTTGCAGTGCAGGCATCGTCCGCTCGGGACCCAAGTGAATGGAGGTCTCTTGCTCGCAGGGCGGAAGACCTCGGGTACTCTACGCTGTACGTTCCGGACCACTTTGATGACCAGTGGGGCCCGATTGTCGCTCTGAGCGTCGCCGCAGAGGCGACATCGCAGCTGAATGTCGGCTCGCTTGTGTTTGACAACGATTACCGTCACCCAGCGGTGCTAGCCAAGGAGATCGCGACACTCGACCTCGTTAGTGGGGGACGGGTTGAGGTTGGGCTTGGCGCAGGGTGGCTGCGCAGTGACTACGAACAACTTGGTCTCGCATACGACTCACCAGGCGTTCGGATTGAAAGGATGACCGAGGGGCTCCAGGTAATGAAGGCATTGTGGGCCAACGCTGAGGCCAGCTTTCATGGCTCGCACTACGACCTGAACGGAGCACGAGGCCTGCCGAGGCCGTACTCGCAACCGCACCCGCGTGTAGTGATTGGTGGCGGTAGCCGGAAGATTCTCTCTATAGCTGCACGGGAGGCCGACGTCGTCGGCGTGAACTTGAAGCTTGCCGCGGGCTACGTGGGAGAGGAGGTAATCTCGACCGCATCTCCTGCGCACTACATGGAGCGCATTGACTGGGTACGCGAGGCAGCTGGTGATCGCTTTAGCGAGATCGAGCTGCAATGCCTCACCTTTGCGGTCAAAGTGGGGCCCGCAACCTCGGAGTATCTTGATCTGATCGCAACCACCGTCTCGATGCCGCCGGAGATGGTGCGCACCTCGCCGCTCGCACTTATCGGATCCGTCGATGAGGTCATTGACGTCCTGCAGGCTCGGCGTCAGGAGTTCGGCTTCAGCTACTGGGTGGTACACGCTGCAGAGATAGATGAGTTCGCCCCGGTTGTCGAGCGGTTAGCTGGTGTCTGAGCCGCTCGCGATGAGGGCCGGCGTTGATCCGGGTGTGACTGAGGCACATCGTGGGTCCGAGAGCTGAACGGGATTCTTAGCTGTGAGGGTCGGCATCTTCGGGGGAACCTTTGATCCCGTGCACATCGGCCACCTTGTTGCTGCTGTGAACGTGCGACATGCTCTCGGGCTTGATCGGGTTATGATGGTGCCGGCTCATGATCCATGGCAGAAGGCGTCAAGGGAGATCACACCCGCAGAGGACCGCTATGCCGTGCTCGCGGCGTGCGTTGCTGGAATCGAGGGACTGGTCGCGAGCCGTATCGAGATCGACCGTGGCGGCGTGTCATACACCGTTGACACGGTTCTTCAGGTTAGTGATATGTATCCCGGCGTCGAGGTATACCTGGTGGTGGGGGAAGATGTTGCTCGTAACCTCGTGACCTGGGACCGGTCTGACGAGTTGCGCTCGATGGTTAGCTTGGTGGTCGTGAACCGCCCGCTTCTCGCCTCAGACCGTGAGTCACAATCAGGACCGACTCTAAAGGGTGCCTTGAAGGCCTCTGGGCGAGGTGCGGGGGATCGTGGTGGGGAGCTTGTTCAAAGCGACGTTGCAGTGGTTCCACCGGGTTGGTCGGGCGTGAGTGTGGAGATCCCAAATCTTGACATCTCGAGCACTGACTTGAGGGCAAGGGTAGCTGAGGGCAGGCCGCTCGAGTTCCTTGTGCCCGAGGGTGGAATCCAGCAGATCCGTGCGCGGGGTCTGTACGCTAGTAACCGATGATGTCAGGTATGGTTTGTGGGTGAGGAAGCTGCGCTTCAGTCCCGGCATCCGGGTCGCTGGTTTGTGACCCAGCTTGACATTGCTAGCGCAGATGGTGCCCGGATGCGTGAGCCGAGCGCGAGTGATCAAAGCCCGCCACCGCTGATCGAGGTTGCTCTGGAGGAGGTTCCGCACCGTTCACAGTTGCGCCGAGCTCGTGTCGCAAGGGGACGGTATCAGATCATCTCGCTGGTTATTATTGGCGTCGCACTTGCCCTTACGGTCTGGGTCCTTGCCGTGGTTCGAGACACCCCTGGCGGATCTCCGAGCCGCGGGATGTACGGGCACGTAGGCGCGAGGAATGTAGTGCATCGGATCCCAAGGAGTGTGGAGCATCACTAAAGGAGCTGGTTTAGCAGGAACGGGCTTTAGGAGTACCGGCGAGCCTGGCATCGTAGGCCGCGATAGCGGGTCGACGGATGCGGTCGATCTGGCGGTGACTGCGGCTCGTGCCGCGGATGCGAAGATGGGCATTGACACTGTCGTGCTCGAAATGGGTTCCTTGCTTGGTGTGACCGACGCTTTCGTGATCACCGCTGGCGCAAACGCAAGACAGGTCAGAACCCTGGTCGATGAGGTCGAGCGCCAGGTTGCGCTTGCAGGTGGTCGTTCTCCCAACCGAGTGGAAGGCTTGAGCGAAGCACGCTGGGTGCTGATGGACTACGGGGACTTCATCGTGCACGTGTTCTTGGACGAAGCACGTGAGTACTACTCTCTCGAAAGGCTCTGGGGCAATGCGGAGAAGATCTCCTGGAAGCCCGCAAGCGCATCAGTGCGGGGCAAGTGACGCGAACGCAAGCCTGTTGACCGGGCCCTGGGCAAGCGTGCCGTTTGGCAGTGGCACCCCGACCGGCTGACCGTTGACCTCGATGTTGACGCCTGCAACGCCAGGTAGCGCTGTTGCGGTGAAGACCACTTGTGCTACTGCTACTACGAGTTCTGGCCCTGCTATGGAATTGAAGGACTTGCCGAAGTTGATAGTTGCTATTCCGGCGCTCACGCTAGTGCCGAGCACGACCGTTTGCGCTGATATCGCAGTTTGAACCCCGCCTTGGGCTTCGGAGTTTGTCGGCCCTTTTACTAGAGAGTCGATCACCTGGGTGAGCGTTCCAGGGTAGTTGACCGTCCGTGGCACCGTGGTGAGACGGTTCGTGCCTGCGAGCACGAGAAAGACCGTGGTGGGGACGTGAGCGCGGGGGCTTGGTGGCGCAATCGTGGTCGCGGTTGACGGTGAGAGTAGGTTGAACGGGACGTTCTTGGCTGGAATCGGTCGGGGTGTCGCATCAGTCGGGATCCCGCACGCTGTAAGCGACGATGCCATCGAGATGGCTAATGCGCTCGCTGCAAGAAGGGCTCTTGGGGTTGCGCGACGTCGTAATGGCATCATCGTGGCGCTAGAGGTAGCTCGACGATAAACCTGGATCCCGGCCCGTCTCGTCTTGGCTCGACCCACGCGGTTCCCCCGTGGAGACGGACGTGCTCTGCTACGAGTGATAGGCCAAGGCCAGCACCCCGCCCATCGCCGCGGGAGCGTCCGGAGCGACCCCTGTAAAAGCGTTCGAATATTCTTTGGCGCTCTTCTGGGGGAACGCCTGGACCGTTGTCCTCAACTGCAAATTGTATGTTCTTGCGGGCAGTATCGGCAGTGACCCTCGCGACCCCACCAGCGTACGACTGGGCATTCTCGATCAAGTTTGCAAGTACTCGCTCCATCCTGCGTTTATCTACGAGGACCCGCAGTCGCGACACGCTCTCGGGGATCTCGATGGGAATGCCTTGAGTCGCAGGCGTCAGAAGGCCCTTTCTCGACGGGACACCGGGACCAGGCCGCCCGGTCCGCGCTGATTCGAGCTGGGGTGCCACGTGTGCAGAAACGACATTGCGCACCAGCTCCCCAACCTCCACCTCTTCTAGGCTGAGCTCTGCGGACCCGGCATCGAAGCGTGATATCTCCAGCAGGTCGCTGACCATGTTCTGGAACCGGCGCACCTCCACTGAGAGGAGCGCGAGCGCCTCCTGCGATCTTGGGGGCAGCTCCGTGGCTCGTGACTCAAGGACACCAAGTGACGTGGACAGGGTCGTCAGCGGAGATCTCAACTCGTGGCTCACGTCTGATGTGAAGCGGGCTTCGCGTTCGATCCGCTCCTGGAGGCGGTCGGCCATCTGGTTGAACGAGGACGCAAGCAGGTTCAGGTCAGCCGGCGCGGTGGCCTTCACTCTCGTCTCGAGGTGGCCTCCGCTGATCGCAGCCGCGGCATCTGCGACCTCGGCAAGCGGGCCAAGAACCCGCCCGCTTATCCACCTACCGATGATCGCACCCGCGAGGGTGGTGGCAATTGCCGCGACCTCGAGGGAAAGCACGAGGATGTGAAGGGTCCTGCCAAGCTCTTCGAGAGAGAATGTCTCGAAGTACGCTGCGTTCACCGACGGTATTGGAAGCCCGATCGCCATCTCGGGGCTTCCGTTCATCATGTAGCGCTGTGTCGCTGGTGAGCCGGTGGCAACCAGCCTTTGCATAGCTGGTGGTATGGGATTGCGCCCGATCGCTAGCGACGTCGAGAACCAGTGCTTGTGGTCATATAGGACTGAGTGGGATCCAGGAAGGCTGTCGATGGAGTCCAGCAGTTGCGGGATGTTCGTGTTCGGCGATCGCAGAGCACTTCGCACGAACGATGCGTTCACGTACGCCTGCCGTAGTGCTGTTGATTCGCGTTGCTTGAGGAAATACTGCCTTGCAGTCCAGAAAGTGATTCCTGCCAAGGCGGTCGAGACCAAGAGCGCGCCGAGGGCGAAGACTGCGGTTATGCGCGCCCGGAGCCCGAGTGTACGAATGCGTTGCTTGGGTCGCGCTGGTGCCGGGCGGGCTTTCGTGGGACGCCAAGACCGCGGTGTCCTGCTCTGAGAAGGGTCGCGTCGAATCGCTGCGATCACGGAGCGATGTCCGCCCCCACGTTTGCCGCTCGCTGTGCCGGTAGCCTGCGGTTTCGCGTCCGAGTGCTCACGAGCTCCGATCATCGCCGTATGCCAGCTTGTACCCGAGGCCGCGGACCGTCATGACGTGGGTAGGGTTCGCTGGATCAGGTTCGATCTTGGTTCGCAACCGTCTGATATGGACGTCGACGAGGCGGCTGTCGCCGAAGTAACCGTATCCCCAGACCCGGTCGAGGAGCGTCTCCCTGCTCAGGATCTTCCCGGGGCTTTCGGCGAACTCGCAAAGGAGGCGGAACTCCGTGCGGGTCAGATGCACGTCATGGCCGTTGCGCCGTACTACGCCCTCGTCGGGGAGCAACTCGAGCTCGCCGAAGCTGAGCGGCGCAGAGTCGGCATCGCTGGAGCGGTACCTCCTCAGGAGCGCACGTATCCGTGCAGCAAGTTCCTTTGCGACGAAGGGCTTTGTCACGTAGTCGTCAGCACCGGCCTCGAGGCCGGCCACCACGTCGTGGGTGTCGGAACGCGCCGTGACGATAATGATCGGAGCGTCGCTGACGCGGCGCAGCCCCCTGCAGCACTCGAAACCATCCATACCCGGAAGCATCAGGTCGATCAGGACGACATCTGCAGGGTGGTGGGAGAATGTGTTGAGTGCTTCCTCGCCCGTGGCCGCTTCGAGAACCTCATAGCCCTCGTCTTCCATCGCGAGGCGTATCGAGGAGCGTATTCGCTCATCGTCTTCTACCAGGAGTATGCGCTGGCTCACGGCTTATACCGTTCTCGGACTCGATAGTCTGGAGGTTCCGGAAACCTGGTAGCCGTTCGCCCAGCCGGTTCTCATGTTTTTATTCTAGATCGCAAAGCGCTGAGCGTGCGTACGGGCACTTCCACCGCAGGGATTGACCACGGAATGCCGAGGGCACCAATTGCGTGCCGGGACGCTGAGCAGCTTTGACCTCCTCTCACGGATAAAGCCATGGGATTCCGACGTGTCTCCCTGGCTGTCTCGTCGAAGGCATTACGCCGCCTCCGATGCCGTAAGCGAACCACCGGCGGGTGCCGGTGCAGGGATGGTTGCGCCATCTTCGGTGGCGTT